>CAMLML010000086.1 GCA_946481095.1 uncultured Cellvibrio sp. | reverse complement strand
CTTTTACAGAAAATTTAGTGGTTTAGGGCTTGCGGATCAAGACGGTATCTGACCCAAATTCTCACCAATTATTGTTTCTGTAAGACAATAAGAAGCTTTTTTAATTCATCAGTATATAAGCACCTTTCTTCCGTCCTATTCTGTCCCGATATTACCAATTTGACTTTTTGAGCTCGGCCAATATCATTTAGGACATCCTGTGTAACTTGATAATAAACACTTTCTAAAATTGATCCAGTATATACGGGCTTCTTGTCCACAACATCTGGCCCAAACACAATTGTTGTTTCATTGATATTGGTTCCCTTCAGCCAAACAACTTTATCATCCACATATAATTCAAGCCCCACGTTTGGATTAATGAACATCCCAATCTTACCTTTATACCTCAGAATGAATGTGTCAATTTCTTTCACTCCCATAAGACCAATCGTTACAGAGTTATCTTTTTCCTCTGAATTTTCACAACTTGCGGTTGTAATTGGTTCATATAAATACGTAGCCTCCTGCGTATAAGGATTGATAGTTTTTCTCGATTTAATACCACTGGCGCATGCCGTTAATATAGACACAACACAAAATATATAAATTATTTTCATCTGTATTTCTCAGGCTAAAGCTTATCGATATTGAACACTATTACTTAACAACAATTGGGATCAGAGCAAAATTTCAACCAAGCGCAGGCTATTCTATTAAATCTGATCAAAATTAAACCCCTCCGTCCCGTTTCTCTCTCTTAACCTTCCGCCCCCCTCGTCGTTGCCAGAAGTCATAGTATTCCCAAGTGCTTCAAGTCCATCCACAAAATTAATTGCGCACTGGCGAACCATTGGGATAAGCCTCCGTATTTCCTTGCTACGAAGGCGTATTACTTGGTTTATCCGTACAGACACATCGCCTGTATTATCTAAATATTCTTGATCGACACGGCCACCATTGTGAGTGAAAACATGCCTTCTATTAAACATTTTGTTAAGGAATGATATGTCATCGTCAGTCAACCCTTCTAATATTTTAATTCCAAACCAATTCTCGATTTGTTCTGATGAATTAATTATTCGCTGAAATCCGACTCTAGATAAGGCCGCCCGACGATGAGGAATTAATGGAATTTTCAAAAGTTGCATTCTTACGGTGTTTGCAAGTGTTTCAAATTCGGAAACACAACGCGTGAGCTTTTCCCATTCAACTTCTCGTTCGTGTCGATCAGTTATGTTTGTATCTACATCGATAAACTGTTGTTCAAATTCATCAAATTTTCGAATCACAACGCTTCTAAAGTTCGGCCTACTACAGCAAGGGCAAACACCATAATCACCGAGGATATCGTATATGCATCGACAATTTGAACATGTATGTTTCGATTGCTGTCTTTCTTCCGAGTAGACCCACCCTGGTTGGTTTTCATCAAGACCATTAATTAAATCATCGAGGTTTACCTCGATTGTTTGCCGGGTTGTGTCGGCCTCAATAAAGCTGCAACAGAACTGCTGTATGAATTGAAGTTGATTTTTAGTTAGAAACTCAACTCCGCGATTTTGGTGTCCACAATAGGCGCACGTTGTTTTAGATGTGAGAAAGTTACTTCTGAAATATGAATTACATTCCGGACATTGCCGCCCAAACAACCCCTCCTTATCAGATATTAAAAATGCCAATATTGAAGGTTGAGGATAAGGTATAGCACGCCCGATCCCACCGAATGGAACGAAGTCAAGAATTTCACCTTCGAATGAGATGCATACTTGATGCAATGAGGCAGCCCAAGGATTGCAGTGTTCAATCTTTATGGCGGTCCCTTGTCCTGGATGGTGCACAAAGGTAATTTTTCCGCCGGTATGTGCTATTTCTTCGAATTCTTCAATTGACATATACACATCCCAGTTCTGATCTTAACAGTTAAATTAAAACTGAAGTTAAAGCAAAATTTAAATGTCCACAACACAAACCAAACATTCAGAATCAAAAAAAAACTGCTTTAATACCCTACACAACCCAACAAAATCCATTCCACAATATTACACCAACAACCCCGCATTCCGTTTCACTCCATACGGGCTACTGCGTATCAGACTGATCAGCCTCGGTTGATTTGCGATAGTTTTGTAACCATTCATCTCTCTTGCTTCTCCCAATGGCCGGTTTTATCAGAACCTATTCTTTTTAATTTGCCCGATTGTTGTAACTGGCTGATCGCCCGGCCAATGGTACGAATATCTTTACCCAACATATCGGCCATTTGCTGGCGTGTAAGCTGTGGGTTGTGCTGGATTAACAGCAAAATAGCATCAGGTGTTTTCTGCCCAGCGATATTTACAGGGGCAATTACAGGGGCGTTTTGTGTTAAGGTCTGGGCGATAACGGACAACATAAAATGAATAAAAGGTGTGTCGGTAGTGGTGGTAAAGGGTGGTTTGTAGCTCATCTTATGACGCTACCTCTTTCGATTTTGGAAAATTCAACCTGTGACAATTTGTCACGATGGCATCGCTGCGAATATCAGTAGCAACAAATGGCTGTAATTGAGTATCGATTTTATTGCTCATCGGTGATTACCTCCGTGTGTTTAAAAAATTAAATGTGTTATCCCTCAGATTAGGGGAGTTGGTGGAAAAATAAAAGGCAGACATTTTTTATAATTCGACCAGCGAAACAACCAGATTCGAATTTTCATTCGACACATAAGCCATCTTCTCAGTGATCGTCACAGTCAGCTTCATGCTTTTATCCGCAAGTTCGCAGAGTGATTTCAATTCATCGGCCGCGAAAAAATAACTGGTGACTTTGGGCATGGCTTTGATGGTGTCGCCGTTGCTTTTCCACCAGACGTCCCAACCGCGACCGTAGGTGAATAGATGAACGGCTTGGGATTGGTTGGCGGCTTTTTTAACGCGGTCGGGTGAGGGTTGGCCGACTTCTATCCATTCCAGAATGGTGCCGTTGTCGTGTTTTAGCCAAAGGTCGGGTTCATCGACTGAGGACAGGCCTTTGGTGAAGGATAAAGTTTCCGCAGCGCGGTAACAAAAGGCTAGAATGCGCACCATCATGCGTTCGACAGTTTCCGAAGGATGTAATGCCAGGGTGAGGTTGTAATCGCCGTAGACCTGGCGGTCCATATCCGACAGGGTCAGGTTTAATTTATACACTGTTGCACGTTCAGCCACTTTATTCTCGCTTATTGATTCAGAATGACACAGACACCCCGGGACTATACATTTTTACTTGAGAAAGACGAAGCCTCGGCGGTGGATTTTCTTGCAATTCAAACCGGTTTGCCCAAACAACGCATTAAAGATGCGATGAATAAAGGCGCGGTTTGGCTGACGCAAAAAAATAAAACCCTGCGCATGCGTCGCGCCACCAAATCCCTGTTTAAAGGCAATAAACTGCAATTATTTTACGATGCGCGTTTGTTGGCGAAACAAGCGGAAGAACCTACGCTGATTCTTGATCAAAAACGCTATTCGATTTGGTACAAACCTCATGGGTTATTATCGCAAGGCTCGCAATGGGGTGATCATTGCAGTATTTTGCGTTGGATCGAAGTGAATTTAAAACGCGAAACTTTTTTGGTTCATCGATTGGATGCGGATGCAGCCGGATTAATTTTGATTGCGCATGATGGCGATACCACTGCTAAATTGTCGGGCATGTTTCAATCACGCAATATGCATAAAACCTATCAAGCCTGGGTTGAAGGCCATTTGGATTTGCCTGAAAAAGGTAAACTGCTGGATGCAGAATTGGATGGAAAAACTGCGATCACTCGCGTCTATGCATTACAAAAATCCGTACACAATGAAAAGCCTGTGAGTTTGTTAAAGGTAGAAATTGAAACTGGCCGCAAACATCAAATACGTCGCCACTTGTCAGCAATTGGTTATCCGATTATTGGCGATAGACTTTATGGTAATGCGGGTGAACAATTGCAGTTACTCGCATGGCAATTGGAATTTGATTGCCCGGTGACCAAACAGCACCAAAAATTTGTTTCAACTCAAACGGGTTTGCCGGATTTGAGTTTGAATTTTTTAACGAATTAAAAATAGTGCGAAGGAGTTGCATATTGGTTTCAAGACACGCCGTACATACATCCCTGTAGGCTTGACGTCAACATCCATGTTGCCGACAGTCTTGAAACCAATATCCAACTCCTTTAGTGAAGAATATCTTGATATCGATTTGGATTTTTTATGACTGAATTTACTACTCCAACATTACAACTCGCCGCTGATTTAATTCGCTGCGAATCCGTAACACCGGAAGACGATGGTTGTCAGGAGATGATGACCCAACGTTTGCAAAACATTGGATTTCAGATTCACAAATTGCGTTTTGGTGAAGTTGATAATTTCTGGGCGATTCGCGGAACCGAAGGCCCTATTCTGGCATTTGCGGGTCACACCGATGTAGTACCTACAGGGCCAGAAGCGAATTGGAACAATCCACCCTTTGCACCAAAAATAATTGACGGCATGTTGCATGGTCGCGGCGCTGCCGATATGAAAGGTTCGCTGGCTGCAATGGTTGTTGCATGCGAAAATTTTGTCGAAAAAAATCCGAACCACAAAGGCTGTATTGCATTTTTAATTACCAGCGACGAAGAAGGCCCTTCAATTAATGGCACGGTAAAAGTGGTGGAATGGCTGGAACAACGTAATACCAAAATGACCTGGTGTATTGTGGGTGAGCCATCCAGCACCTATCAAGTTGGCGATGTCATTAAAAACGGGCGCCGTGGATCTTTAGGTGCAGTATTAACCGTAAAAGGTATTCAGGGACATGTGGCTTACCCACATCTTGCCGATAATCCCATTCACAAATTAGCGCCCGCTTTGGCAGAACTCGCTGCAGAACATTGGGACAATGGTAACGAATTTTTTCCCGCAACCAGCTTTCAGGTTTCCAACATCAATGGCGGCACAGGTGCAACCAATGTTATTCCTGGACACGTCACAGTCGTGTTTAATTTTCGATTTTCAACAGAAGTCACTGAAAAAATTCTGCGCGAGCGTACAGAGAAAATATTACAAAAACATCAACTCAATTACGATCTGGAATGGATACTCAGCGGCCAACCCTTTCTCACTCCCAAAGGTGATTTGGTGAATGCCACTGTTGCCGCTATAAAAGATATCACTGGTATCAATACCGAACTTTCAACATCGGGTGGTACATCAGATGGGCGATTTATTGCTCCTACCGGTGCCCAAGTGGTAGAACTCGGCCCTATTAATGCCACCATTCATAAAGTGAATGAGCAGATTTCAGCAGATGATTTAAATAAGCTAACAGAGATTTATGAGTTAATTCTGAAAAAACTGCTAACATGAATTGAATAAGAGAATTTGATACAACTCCATTGTTAGAGCCATTGACGAGGTGAAACCCGGATGCCGTCTTACAATAGTGATAATAAATTGTTCGGCCTGTTCATTCTTCTACTGTTATTGCTCAATACGGCCCAGGTTAATTCCCAGCCGCAGTCACCCTTTGTTGTAAATTATCGTGTCAAAACCATTAATAATGAAGGCAAACTCAATTACTACATGGAACTGCTCGACAGTGCGCTCAAACGTACTGAAAGTGAGTATGGCCCGTATCAATTAGGCCCGATGCTGGAATTGACCTTTACACGGGCAAAACGAACAGCAAAACACAACACTATTCCAAATCTGATATTAGGAACCAGTTATTCCAAAGAGATGGAAACTGACTATGCCTACATCCCTATACCCATGGATTTTGGCATTACCAGTTACAGAATTTGTTTCACCAGCAAAGATAAAGTAGAAGAACTGAAAAAAGTTAAAACCATAAATGAATTACGTCGCTATTCTATCGGTCAGGGAAAAGATTGGCTGGATGTAGCAGTATTAAGAGCGAATGGTTTTACTGTTGTTGAATACCCAAACTACAAAAGTCTTTTTCCTGCAGTAGTGCGCGGCCGATTTGATTTATTCTGCCGAAGCATTGATGAGATATACCCCGAATGGGAAATATATAAAAACACCAAAAATCTGGCGATTGAAGAATCATTTATTCTCTATTACGAGTTCCCACGTTTTTTCTGGACCAACCGTGAAAACAAAATCCTGATCGAGCGCCTGACAAAAGGATTGCAATCTATATTTGAGGACAACACGGCTCTGCAGATATGGAAGAAGCATCATCTACAAAATATAGAGTTTGTAAAACCCAAAAGCCGCAACATATTTTATTTGGAAAATCCTTTATTGAACGATTTACAGAATGACGTCAATCAATACTATTACGATCCGTTTAATATTGAATGAGATTTTTGCACAAATCAAAATTAATCGTAATCCCGCGAGGGCTGGATCCCTGCCTTCGCAGGGATGACGAAGTGAAATTAAACAAAAATGGATTCATGCAAAGGTCTCTGAATAAAATATCACTTCAGAATAAAATATCACTTCAGATTTTAGCCTCATGACACAGGTTGTCAGTTTTGGATGTAACAATAGGCGAAAATCAATTATGAGATGCGAGCCATGGAAAAAATTGACCACAAAAAAATATTCAAAGATTGCTACCAACCCAAAGCATCTGTGGTATCCATGCTGGAAATTCCTGTATTTAATTATCTCATGGTGGACGGCCAGGGTGACCCCAATCATTCTGAAGAATACGTACAAGCGGTAGAAGCACTTTTTTCTTTGTCCTACACATTAAAATTCATGATTAAAAAATCAGACCTTGCAATTGATTATTCCGTCATGCCATTGGAAGGTTTGTGGTGGGCTGATGATATGGCCAACTTTTCCGTTGATGATAAAACCAACTGGAAATGGACCATGATGATTATGCAGCCCGAATTTATTGATAAGAAATCCGTTCAGTCTGCAATAACAGCTCTCGAAAAAAAGAAAGACTTACCTGCATTGCACAAAATCCGTTTTGAAACCTACAAAGAAGGGCTTTGCGCACAAACCCTGCATATAGGCCCTTTCTCGGAAGAAGGTCCCACGGTAGCCAAAGTGCATCAATTTATTGAACAGCAAGGAAAATTAACAGGCAAGCACCACGAAATCTATCTATCCGATATCCGCAAAGCCGCACCGGAAAAATGGAAAACAATTATCAGACAACCCATGTCTAGTAATTAATTCGCTATTGCTTTTATCTCCAGTCTGGTTATTGTTGGCATTCTGTACTCTTGGAAAAAACACAAAGAAGATTTTCACGCCATTCATATCAATAACCTTAACTCTGGGAAGATCATCATGAGTAATCCAGCTTATATCGTTGCGCTTGTGTTAGGTTCAATCATGTTGTTGTCTGTATGCTTTGTTTACGTTCGGCATCAAGTATTGCAATTAAGTGGTATGGGATTAACTGCGTTTGCTGTTATTTTGGTTGGGATGTCCGTGTGGAAAAATATTAATGTATCAGTTGATGAAACTGGTTTTACTGCAAAACTTGAACAAGCCATTGAGATTGCCAATCAAGCCAAAAAAGAAACTGCTGAAATCAAACAGCTCAACCAACAAACCACAGAAGCAGCTCTGGCCTTAAAAGAAACTGTCGAGACTATTCGCATTCAGGAGGCACTCAGGGATAAAGGCCTTTATAAAGGTGCGCTAATTGGTCAACTGGATAGCGAAACAGTAAAATCGATTTCTGCATTTCAGGAACAACGCGGTATCCCCAAAACCGGAACTCTTGATACAAAAACTATTCGCGAGCTTGGAATAAAACCGATTAAAAATTTTTCCAACTTACAAAAAACAACCGTTTCACAATAAACATTTGGAGCTCATCATGCTGGAACTGAGACCTAACTGTGAATGCTGTAATAAAGATTTACCGCCCGCCTCAATTGAAGCACTGATCTGTTCATTTGAATGTACTTTTTGCAGCAGTTGTGCAGAAAATATTTTGCATGGGAAATGCCCCAACTGCAGTGGAGAACTTGTTCCAAGACCAATAAGACCTGCAAATAAATTGATTAATAATCCCGCTTCAACGATGCGCGTTTTTAACCCGGATGGCTGCCAAAAAATCGCCTGATTTACAAAACTGCTTTAACACCCTGCAACTGCGACAAGGAATGTTCTTTTGCAGACGCAATAAAATCCTGCACATAAGGTAAATCCAAATCTGTATCACGCAAAGCTGCATAAAGTGTTGGCCATATACCTTTTTCGCCAGCTGATTTCACTGCAATCAATCCTTTATCGACATATTCTGCCAACACCCAATTGGGCAAAGCGCAAACGCCGCGACCGGTTGTAACCAATTGCACCATCATCAAGGTTAATTCCGATGTACGAACCGATTTAGGTTCTTTGTGTGCAGGAATTAAAAATTGATTGAAAACATCCAAACGAGCACGGTCAACCGGATAGGTAATCAAGGTTTGATCTACCAAATCATTCGGTTCCAAATATTTTTTTTCATTCAATGGATGATCACGTGAAATGGCAATGTGCATTTCATATTGAAACAAAGGAATGTATTGAATGCCTTTTATGGATTGCGGATCAGACGTAATCACCAAATCAACATCTTCCTGTACCAATGCCGTTAACGGATCAAAAGTAAAACCACTGGAAAAATCCAACTCAACATTCGGCCATTGATTGCGATAAATATCGATAGTCGGCATCAACCAGTTAAAACAACTATGACACTCAATCGCCATAAACAACCGCCCTGCTTCGCCATGCAATAGCTTTTGTACATCTCGTTCAGCATCTTTCACTTTTTGCGTCACGTCATCGGCCAATTGCAACAAACGTTTGCCGGCTTCACTGAAACGTAATGGACGGCTTTTTCGAATAAATAATTCACAACCCAATCGCGATTCCAATTCTTTTATTTGATGCGATAAAGCCGACTGCGTGAGAAATAAACGCTCGGCAGCTTCGACTACACTGCCGGTTTCGCGCAGGGCGAGAAGAGTTTTTAGATGGCGGATTTCGATCATGATGGTGCCTTGGTTTGGTGGAATTGCCCTCACCCTAGCCCTCTCCCGGAGGGAGAGGGGACAGTTCCTCACTTTGAAAAGGGGTTAGGGGGGATTTAAAATCTTCATAAAAACTGACCATCTTAAATCCCTCCCCCGCCTCCCTTTGTCAAAGGGAGGAGCTAATCCCCTCTCCCTCAGGGAGAGGGCCAGGGTGAGGGAATAAGCCTGGTGAGGCCACATCCTACTCAAATTTAATTCATCTTTAAACTGAAAATAATCAGTTTGATTCATGTAATGCCATTTTTGCAAAATGCTCAGGATGAATTTATTCCCTGAAACTGAAGAAGGAATCCCCTTATGAGTAGCAAAATCATTGCCCACAACCTGGGTTTTCCGCGAATTGGCGCGGATAGAGAACTGAAAAAAGCACAGGAAGCCTATTGGCGTGGTGATATAGATCAGACCGAACTAAAGAAAGTTGGTCAGGAATTACGCCGCCGTCATTGGCAATTACAGGCAGATGCGGGACTGGATTTGATTCCGACGGGCGATTTTGCCTGGTATGACCAAGTGCTGACTCTGTCTGCAACTTTGGGCAATATTCCTGCGCGGCATCGTAAAAATGCCAAACCGCATGACCATCACCATGAAGCTGATTCTAACTGCTGCCCGAATCACGAAATTGCCGTGAATGAATTTTCACATCAAGCTTGTCGCGATATTGATCTGGATACTTTGTTTCGCGTTGCACGCGGTCGTGCACCCACGGGCAATGCCACCAGTGCATCGGATATGACCAAATGGTTTGATACCAACTATCACTATCTGGTTCCTGAATTTCATCGCGATCAGGAATTTGCATTGAGCTGGCGACAAATTATTGAAGAAACCACTGAAGCGATTGCGCTGGGTTATCAAGTGAAGCCCGTTATTTTAGGCCCACTGAGTTATTTGTGGTTGGGTAAAGTGAAAGGTGTTGAATTTGATCGTTTGGATTTGCTCGATAATTTAACTGCAGCCTATCAGGAATTATTGCAAGCATTAGCCGACACAGGTGCAAAATGGATTCAAATCGATGAACCGATTCTGGTATTGGATTTACCAGGGGAATGGAAAAATGCGTTTGAAAAAACCTATCACCGCTTACAGCACAAAAATCTTTCTATTTTATTGGCCACTTATTTTGGCGGATTGGAAGACAACATTACGACCACAATTAATCTACCGGTTGCCGGTTTGCATATTGATCTGGTGCGCGCACCGGAACAATTGACTGCCGTGCTTGACCGTTTATCTTCCTATAAAGTGTTGTCTTTGGGAGTAATTGACGGACGCAACATCTGGAAAAATGATTTACAACAATCATTGAACAGCATTAAAACTGCACAAGAAAGATTAGGTGACCGGTTGTGGGTAGCCCCTTCCTGTTCATTACTGCACAGCCCGGTTGATTTGGATCTGGAAACAAAATTACCAACCGAAATTAAAAGCTGGTTTGCATTTGCAAAACAAAAAGTACAGGAAGTGGTGACATTAAAAACCTTGATTGAAAGACCTTTTGATGCAATCGCACAAGAAGCCTTAATATCAAGCAATCAGATTAAAGCTTCCCGTACTCATTCCAGCCTGATCCACAATGCTGAAGTAAAAAATAGAATTGCCTCAGTCAAACCTGAGCACAGCCAACGTCAAAGTGTTTTTGCAGAGAGAATTAAAAAGCAGCAAGCTATTTTCAATTTACCATTATTTCCGACAACCACTATTGGATCCTTTCCACAAACGGATGATATTCGTCGCACCCGTGCTGATTTAAAATCTGGAAAAATTAATCAGGTCGAATACGAAAATACTATTCGTCAGGAAATTGCAGACTGTATTGCAAAACAAGAAGCGATTGGATTGGATGTTTTGGTTCATGGCGAAGCGGAACGCAATGACATGGTGGAATATTTTGGTGAGCATTTGGCAGGATATTGTTTTACTCAATATGGATGGGTACAAAGTTACGGCTCACGCTGTGTTAAACCGCCGATTATTTATGGTGATGTTTATCGTACCCAGGCAATCACTGTTAATTGGGCACGCTATGCACAATCCTTAAGTAAAAAGTTGGTAAAAGGCATGTTGACGGGCCCTATCACTATGTTGTTCTGGTCATTTGTGCGTGATGATCAACCGCGATCAACCACAGCCAGGCAAATTGCATTGGCATTGCGTGATGAAGTGATTGATTTGGAAGCAGCAGGAATTCAAGTGATTCAAATCGATGAGCCTGCTATTCGCGAAGGTTTACCACTGCGCGAAAAAGATCGCAAAGCTTATTTGAATTGGGCGGTAGAAGCCTTTGGATTAACCGCCGCAGGCGTGCAAGATGAAACACAAATTCATACTCATATGTGTTATTCCGAATTCAATGACATTATCAGCAGCATTGCCGCTTTGGATGCAGATGTCATCACTATTGAAACTTCACGTTCTGATGGCGAATTGTTACAAGCGTTTGAAGATTTTCATTATCCGAATGATATTGGCCCTGGCGTTTATGATATTCATTCACCCAATGTTCCTGAAACCAATCAGATGGTGAATTTGATCAAGCGTGCTGCACGTGAAATTCCAGTTGAACGTTTGTGGGTTAATCCGGATTGCGGATTAAAAACACGTCGCTGGCCGGAAACCGAAGCAGCGTTGATTCGCATGGTGGAAGCAGCGAAAGTTTTGCGCGCTGAATATCAAACACATCAAGCTGGATCGGAATTGATTTTGGAAAATTGATTTTTTGTTTGAATAAAAATAAACCCCACCCTAACCCTCCCCTTCATAAGGGGAGGGGACAGATTTCACTTCGCAAAAGTAGGGAGTAAAGTCCCTCCCCCTTACGAAGGGGGAGGTTAGGAGGGGGTTTGTTTTCCACAACATCCGGCCTAATATGTCACAATTACCAACGAATAAACTCGCATAATAATTGGAGACAAAATGAAATTATCTCTGCACCGACGTCATCTACTCATGTTGATACTCACCATGATCACCCTGATTGTTTCCGGCATCAAACCTTATGATCGTCCTACCTGGATTATGGAAGTAGCGCCAGTATTAATTGCAGCACCATTACTCTGGTTTACCTATTATCGATTTCAATTTTCGCATCTGGTTTATTGGTGTATTTTTTTACACGCATTAATTTTAATTGTGGGCGGCACTTACACTTATGCGCGAGTACCAATCGGATTTGCCGTACAAGACTGGTTTGAGTTGGCACGAAACCCTTACGACAAACTGGGACATTTTTTTCAAGGTTTTGCGCCAGCATTAATTGCACGGGAGATTTTATTGCGTAACCAGATTCTACAAAAAGGAAAAATGTTGATGTTTATTGTTGTTTGTATTGTATTGGCAATAAGCGCAATTTATGAATTACTGGAATGGGCAGCGGCTTTATCAATGGGACAGGGTGCCGAAGAGTTTTTAGGTACACAAGGTGATGAATGGGATTCACAATCCGATATGTTTTTAGCGTTGATTGGTGCAGTGTTTGCGTTGGTTTTATTTTCGAGGATTCAAGATAAGCAAATTCAAAATTTCCCTCCTGGCCCTCTCCCGGAGGGAGAGGGAATTTAGCAATCACATTTAACAGATTACATAGATTAACAGGGAGTTATCCCCTCTCCCTCCGGGAGAGGGCTAGGGTGAGGGAAAAAAAATCAATTCGCATTAATTAATTTTGCACGCAACTGACGCAAACTGGCTTTAACAGCACGTGCATTTTCCGGCCCCATACGCAACATCAATTTATGGGTTTGCGGTAATTTTTCCAATGCAGGGTCAGCATATTGATAAAACACTTTTGGACGCAACAATAACAAATCTCCCTGTACGTCCGGAGCCGCCAAAAGATTATCAATAGCGCCAATCAATACCGAATGGAAATTCTTTTTCTTCAATCCCAACTCGCGAAATGCTTCTTCCAGCAGTGGGTAATAACGCTTGTACAAATTCACCGTAGCATCTGTATCCAACAAAGCCAGTGCATGCACATAAGGTTGATAACGCGCAAAGTTTTTATTGGAAACACGTTCCTGGGTAACCTCTATGCCATCAACCACTACATTAAATGACTCAACAATAAAAGGCGGCGCAGGCGACACAACAGGACGATATTCATAAACCACTTTTCCTTCCTGAATACCATTAACAGCCAACACAAACTTACGAATTAATTCTTGTGACACCAACAGGCTTAACAGATTTTCTGATCCCAGTGATTTTAAATTATTCAATAAAGTTTCGTGACTGCTATTCAATTCAGGTAGAGGTTCAACTTCTGTGACGGCTTGTGGTGCTTCAAATTCGACCAAAGGCGTTTCTACTGTTTTGGGCTCTTCTTTTATCAGGGGCTGAACCGGTTTGACTACTTTGGGTTCTGGAATACTGGTGTCAGGTTTGAATAAAAAATAAGCCAGGGCTATGAGTGCAAGAGCCAACACTATCCAAATTATTAAACTACCTGAAAAACGTTTTGGTCTGTAGTGATCATTCATAACGAGACTCCTGAATCATTTTGGTTGAGATTGTAAATCGGGTTTTGATTCCAACGTGCCTGTTGGCGTAGATTTTTCCTGCTCTTGATCATTGTTTTTTTCTTTAACACTTTCACGCAAACTGTCTTCACTTTCAAACAAACGATCAAAACGCAATTTTGGTTTTTCCCAGGAACCCGACATAGTGTAACTAATACTGGCCACCTGACTGACTTGCTTCTTAAAAATTTTACTCACCAGATAAACACCTGCCGCTGCAGGCAAGCCTGTTGCCAATGCTGCGTAAAAAGTCAGATTTCCGGCAACAGGCAAATTGGCGACAATGCGCGCATTCACTGTTTCTTCGCGAAGATTAAAAGACCCGGCCAATTGCAAGTCACTTGAAGGGCTTCGCACAATTAATGGATCAATAAAATTCATCTTGCCGCGTTCGAATCTGACTTTGCCAGAAATTTGATCGTATGCCAAACCTGTTTTATATAAATCTGTGAAGTCCAAACGCAATCGACGGGCCAGGGAGTCAAAGTTTAAAATTGACATCAACCGCAATAAACCATCACCTGCTGTTGCTTCACGATGAAATCGTCCCTCGGTTAATTTGAGATCGATAGTTCCTTCTATACCAACCAGATGGAAATCCTGAGGTGCGGCCAGCCAATTGACATCAACCACAAACACTGCCGATTCACTATCAACCATCTCCGGTTTCTTCCAGTTTTTTAATACTGTTCCCATATTGTCGGCTGTGAGTTTGCCAACAAACCGACTTTGGTAACCAGATTCATTGGACTGCCAGAATAATTGTGCGCCTTGATCTTTTACATCATGACTATGCAAAGACAATCCGCGAATATTACCTTGAATATTGTCGATCAGTACTCCCTGATATTCAGGTTTGATATCGAACGCGATTTTTCCCCAGGGTTCACTGTCAATGAATAACTCTTTTATATCAATATTGGCCAAAGGTAATTTTCGGGGATCAACAAAGTCTGCCGGCCTTTGTGACTCCGCTGCATTATCTGCACCCTGAGTTTGTACATTCTGCGTTTGAATATAAAGTTGTTTGAGTTTTACCCTGAGCGGAACTTCAGCTAAATGCGGCACCAATAATTCACCGTTGATTTTGGGATTTTCCAAATCCAACACCCAACCTTCCGAATTTCGCTTCGCATTTACAGCCAGATGTTCAAATTTATTGGACGCCAATTCATAATTACCCAACACCAATTCAGCCCTGAAAGGCAAACCTGCAATTTTTTCAGGACTGTTTTCGATACTTTCTTCAGCATCCGATATTGTCGGTGATAATTTCTGACGGTATTCATCATATTGAAGTTTGGTTTTTTTCCAGGCATCAAGATCAAAACCGGACATAAACCCGGAAACTAAAAATTCTGATAAATGAATGCCGTCATCGGACGCAAATTTGGCTTCCTGTGATAAAGCTATATTAGCGTTTAACAAGCGGCCATTTTGTCCTCGCTGCATGCGAAATAAACTATCAACTTTACCATCATAACTTGCCTGAATTTGCGAGTACTCAGGCTGCAGCCACATTTGAAAACCAAAAGTTCGTTTTGATTTTGCTTTTTTACCGTAAGGTTTTGGCAAATCAATTTCAATGCCTTCCAGATTGCTCACCAATTTTATTTCAGCAAAAGCCTGTTCAACAAATTGGGATGACGACTGTAATACACTCGCTTCATTTACATTCTCTTCCATGGTTTTATTATTGTGCCTCAATTCAACCGATAGTTGATAAGGTAACAAACCCTTCAGAAATAAAGTTTCTGGACGTCGAGTCCAGCTGGCAATATCATCCACATTCACTTTGCCTGACACATCCACACGGGTATTACGTTTTGAACCCTGATTAATTGAATGCAATTGCGCAACCACTTTTTGATTAAAAAGTGTAGCTTGTAAATTTTCACTTAATAAACCGGTCTTATTGTTATAACTCACGCGACCACTGAGATCCTTCATTTTTAAATTCAGATTTTGAATTTCAAATTCCGGCGATTGAATATCAATATCGACTTGTTGATACGCATCTTGTGCGGGATCCCGCGTAGCCAGGGGCACCCGTAAATCCAGACTGGTTTGTATATCCCCATACATAAACCAACTATCCATACTATTACCAATATAACGACGCAAAGCACCTTCTCGTAAAACACGCAATCCATCACTGGCGGCTCCTTGTAAATTTGCATTAACAGACAATAAAGATCCCGCATTATTCTGCCTGGGATGCAATTCAACTTTGGCGCCCCGCACCTGGGTATTGTAAATCTGCGCCTGATTAACATTCGCAATCACATCGGCATTATCAATTTTAAGATGTCCTGACATTTTCCTTAATTGCGGCCATTCCGGATGATAAAGTAACTCGGTATCTTGCAGATCCATGCTCAATTGATATGACCGGGCATGAATGTCCTTATTATTTAAGGTTGCGCGATAAACGAATCCAATATTTTGGGCAATTCCGGAATTTTTTTCGCCCACGCTATTTTCCAACCACTCTCGCAGTTTTGGCGAAATAGTTTTCGGAATATATTTTTTATAACGACTGACATTTAATTTTTGCGATCCTATCTGCAAAAATAAATCGACATTATCTGTATTTTTATACCAGGGCATGGATAACCACATATAACCGGATGTAGTTTCCTCACCGTCATAAAAATTCAACGCACCGCTATTCACATAAATTTTATTGTTTTCTTTTTCCAGTCGCCAGGCAACCTGCCCTGACATTCGATCATATGTCATGGGTTCTGCATAAACATTGGCATAGAACATTGAAAAACCATTTCGGCTATCAATAGAAACAAAACCACCTTTGGCATCCAACTGCAAATAACCATCTACTCCTGTAAGCCCGGGAGCACCCTGCCAGGGTGAGACAGCAAGTTGATTGGCATTAGCGGCCAGCTGCCAATCTTTAGCATTCCGGTAGGGAAAAGAAATTTGTACATTGGTGAGTTTGCCTCGCGGTTGCAAAGTCTGCATCACCTGATGCAAACGCTGATTACCAAGAGCACCCGTATTTTCCAGAAGTTGATGCATCTTTTCCAAATCCATCTGATCAAGACGTAAATCCACCGACTGATTAAAACCGTTGGAGCTGGCAATCCAATTCATACCTTGTATATTTTCTGATTGCAAATGCGCATTGATTGATTGCAAACCAATTTGCCATTTACCATCCGCTTGCCAATAGCCGCTCAAATCTGTAGAAAACTTATCCAATGCCACATGACGCTCACTCAATTCAACCAACAAGCGCTGTAAATTTAATTTACCAATCAGGTTAAATCTTTTTTCATCAGTATGATTATTCATCCATATTTTTGCAGACACTTCCCCTTCACTGGTCAAATAACTTTTCTGCCCGCTGAGCAGAAAAGTGGTTGCAGCTTGCACAGGTTCACTGGTTGGAAATTGATTTAATTCCAAATAACCACTGGCCTTCAGATTGTCCTGATCACGCGGATCACCTGTGGCTTCAAGTAATAAATATAAACTGCGGGGTTTTTCATCCAAATCAACTTGCAATGCCAAACGATGGAAGTCTCCGTTATTTTCCAACAGTAAATTGG
Organism: uncultured Cellvibrio sp.; assembly: GCA_946481095.1. Next base: position 240 of record CAMLML010000086.1, on the reverse strand, counting down.
GTGCTCTGAGATTTAATTTTTGACCGTTAAAAAATTGAAATTGCAAATGACTTTGTTTAATCGCCATATGATGCGACAGCAGTAACATGTCAATTAGCGGGTCCAGCGTTGCGTTGCCAGCTTTGTTGGTTTCAACTGCGGCATCCAGCGATTTCAGTCCAGGAATTTTCCAAAAACCATTGTCCTGTTGTTGAAAAGTGATGTTGATTTTTTCAATGCTTAAATCGCTCCAAACCAAAC
>CAMLML010000085.1 GCA_946481095.1 uncultured Cellvibrio sp. | reverse complement strand
AACTGGTGCAGCTTGATTGGTTAGCGGATCGTTATCCGCATCAACTGTCTGGCGGGCAGCGTCAACGTATTGCACTGGCACGCGCATTAGCGGTTGAACCCAAAGTCTTATTATTGGATGAACCTTTCGGTGCACTGGATGCAAAAGTCAGAAAAGATTTGCGTCGATGGTTGCGTCGCTTACATGATGAATTACATATCACTTCGATTTTTGTGACTCACGATCAGGAAGAAGCCATGGAAGTCGCCGACAAAATTGTCGTACTCAACAAAGGTCAGATTGAACAAATCGGCACACCGGATGACATTTACAATAATCCTGCATCACCCTTTGTGTATGATTTTATTGGTCAGGTGAATTTATTTCACAGCCGTGTCGATCAAGGTTGGGCGCATATTGGTGATTACAAATTACCCGCACCGGAACACAACAGCATTCAGGATAAAGCGGCCATTGCCTACGTTCGCCCGCATGATATTGAATTGAGTACAGAAGAAAGCGAAGGCGCAATCCCGGCGACTATCGCGCACATCAGCACTGCCGGTTCGGTATTGCGAATTGAATTGCAGCATCAGCTCAACAATCAATTAATGCATGTTGAATTACCGCGATCACAGGAACGTTTTTTAAATTTAACAACCGGTGTACAAGTATTTGCAAAACCAACCAATAGCAAAGTATTTCTGGAATAAGTATTGTAAATCCTTAATGGTTGCTATAGTGAAAATGATCCAATAAAATTAATTGGAAATTTTTTGTTATAGAGACAATTTTTCATGAAAAATATAATCGTCTTTTTAATTGCTATTGTTACAGTCAGGTATGGCATAGCGAATAATCCTGCTGTGTTTCCTGATTTACACAAAATGGATGTTTTCTATGAGACAAAATTTGCTGATAATTTTAAAGATGATTGGATTGTTGAAATGGAATCAGCACCTGACTCATCTGTGGCCGTAAAAAACAATCGGCTCCTATTAAATACCAAAGCGGGTGTTACGGTTTGGTATAAAAAGCCACTATCAGGCGACTATGTCATATCCTACAAGCGTGGATTCATTTTAGATAAGGGTATAAATGACAGGTTGTCAGACCTTAATCAATTCTGGATGGCCAGAGATCCAACACAAAAGAATTTATTCACTCGCAAAGGCGCATTCGCTGAATATGATCACTTGGATTTATGTTACATGGGGATAGGCGGTAATAATAATTCGACAACTCGTTTTCGTCGGTATGATGGCAAAGGAAACCGGCACCTGCTGAAAGAGTATCTGGATAAAAATGACTTACTTATTGCTGATCATGAATACCATATAGTAACGGAAGTAAAAGAAGGATTTACCCGTGTTTGGATTGACGGCAAATTATTGTTTGATCACAAACTTGATAACCCTGTTAATAGCGGTTATTTCGGATTTCGCTCTACTTATTCCCATCAATATATAAAAGATTTTACGATTTATAAAAATCCTGATGTCACCTTGCCCTAACTTGTTTCATATCTTTGTGACAATCGATACAGGTTTTTCAACCGGCGCAGCAATGTTGAAGTTGCTAATCTGCACTCATAATCAATTGAACAATCACGAGTGATTGTTTTGGCAAGGTGATAATGACCGACTCTTCTTTCGCCCATTTTTTAGATTCAGTTTTAGGTTGAATTGCCAAAGGTTCAGAAAAAGTGTTTTCTCTGTTGAGTGCATCACTACTGAGGGTTGTTATGGATGCAGCCGATACCGGTTTATTTTGGGTGTCGATGGTGATTGTTTTTTCAACGTTATGGATATTGACAACTTTTACTATAAGGCTGTTATTTGTCGAATCTTTTACTGCTGAAGCATAAAGTCCGTTTTGTCCCGTCACAGGTTGATTGTTGACGGAGATGCGCAATAAATCGGTTCCTTTGTTAAGGGAAAATAATTTTTGAACCTGATAATTAATTGTGGGCAGGGATTGTAAATTGTTAAACCAAATCATATTGGGCGCCCACTGCCATGCGTCAACATGTGCCATCAAAGGCGCGTAGGATGTCATTAGAACAAGATCGGCATTGCGTTCAAGTCCGGTCATAAAAGCGGCTTCAGCCAATGCTGTATCCCAGTTATTTTTATTATCAGGGCTGACAACTGCTACACTTTGCGCTGCATATTCACCGGCAAATATTTTGGGGCCTTTTCTGTCATAGCTATCGTATCGGGCTGCATTTTGTTTAAACCAGTTAATATCTTTGTAGTAATGCTCATCAATCAATTCGGCATTTAATTTTTTAAGTTCTCTGTGTGCATAATCGAAGTGTTCTCCGTCAGCAGATGGACCAGAGCCTGATATTAATATGATGTCTGGATATTTTTCTTTTAACACTTTTTGGAAAATTTTGAAGCGTTCAATATATTGTGGCCCCCATTGTTCATTGCCTATTCCAATATATTTAAGATTAAAAGGTTCAGGGTGCCCCATGTCAGCCCTGACTTTCCCCCAGGCTGTTTTAAGTGAGCCATTGGCGAATTCGATTAAATCAATTGCATCCTGAATATAGGGATCCAGTTCGGAAACAGGAACCAGTTCTCCGGAATTAAATTGACACGCGATACCACAATTTAAAACCGGTATTGGCTCTGCACCCAGATCTTCTGCCAGTTGAAAATATTCATAAAAACCCAAACCAAAAGTCTGGAAATAATCCGGGGTTAACTTGTGTGCAAATTCGTTATTCCAGCGACTAATCATGGTAGGTCTTTTTTCCATAGAACCCAGTGTATTTTTCCATTGGTATCGCTGTGCCAGCGTGCGCCCTTCAATAATACATCCGCCCGGGAATCTCAAAAATCCGGGTTTTAAATCAAATAAAAGTTGAGTTAAATCTTTGCGCAAACCTTGGGTTCTGCCTTTCCAGGTTTCTTTTGGAAAAAGCGAAATCATATCCAGATCAATTGTCCCCTGCCCTTCAAAACGGATTTTTAATCGTGCCTTTTCTTCCGTTTTTTGGGCGATCAATTTGGTTTTGTATTGGTGCCAACCTTGTTTCCCTGGGGTTACTTTGGTGGAGGCAATAACATTATTCTGTTGGTCGATCAGCTCGAAGATTATTTTCTTAATATCGCGATTTTCATTGGCTGCATAAAAAGATAATAAATAGGTTTTGTTTTTTTCAATACCCATTCCACGAAAGCCTTCGTTGATCAGGCTGTAATCTTGGTCATTAAACACATGAATACGGATGATGTTTTTGTTGGAGAGATTATTAGCAAAATGAATGGTATTACCAACACCTGAATCAAGATTGGCCGAAGTGCGTTTTGTTGCAGGCTGGGTCCAGCCCATCAAGGGTTGTTCAAATTCAAATGATCTGTTTTTTATCAGTTCGGCATAAAGGCCACCATCGGCTGCAAAATTAATATCTTCAAAGAATATGCCATAGAGGGTCGGGGGCATTTTGGCAACTGATGTCGATGTATCAACCTTCAATACAAGATCATCCTGTGATGTTGCAAAAGCAAAATTAAAAATGCTGATAAAAAGAAGATTAAACAGTGAAATGGTTTTCCAGCGTAAAAGAGATCTAATCATTTTTTTCTAATAATCAAATAATATGTCTGAGGTAAAGGATCATACCCTAAAACACGCCCGCGTGGTCTCTGCCATCGTGCGCAGCGATGAACATGGCTACAGCTGACCGGCAATAGGATTCAATTTCGCCCTCTACTCTCGCCTCATCGAAGCGCGCGATAATTAAAAGATCGGAGCCTTTGAAAAGCGCGGCAAACAAGCGGGCGGACAGGAGAGGATCGGGCACATTCAGAAGTGCCTTCGCGTGTAGCTGATGCAACAGAGCCTCGATTTGCGCAATGACATGGGCGGGACCGGCTTCATAATGAAGCTTGCTTAACTGCTTCTGATTCGTCTTGTCAGCCATGACCATAGCTTCAACACTGCGGACGTCCGGGCTCAGCAACGTGTGAAGCAGGGATAATCCCGCCGCCATGAGCTGATCTTCTGCCGAACCATCCACACCTTCAAAAAGAGTCTGTGGTACAAACTGATGGCAGCGGGCCGTCATGGCAGCGCTGAACAGCGCCTCCTTGTTCTCGAAGTGCCGATAGATGCTGAGCTTGGATATCTTCGCCCGCTGGGCGACCTTGTCCAACGTGGTCGCTTGAAAACCCAATTCCACAAAGAGTTCGTACGCTACGTCGACTATCGTTTGGCTGAGCGCCTCGTTGGCGGGTCGACCCCGTCGGGTTTGGCTGTTTTTTTGAGTCACAATAATTCCAGTACTTGACAGTATCTTAATTTAAGATTTACGATACTACACAGTATCCATAAGTGCAAACAAATGCGGTAGATGTTCTCAAATCAAGTCTCTCTTGAACCAGGCCAACCTCCCACAATCACAACTCGGAGCACATCACTATGAATGACGTCATCATCATCGGCGGCAGCTTTGCCGGCCTCGCTGCAGCCCTTCAACTTGGCCGTGCCCGCCGCAAGATCACCATTCTCGATACCGGCATGCCGCGCAATCGCTTCGCCAGCCACTCGCATGGTATGCTCGGCCACGATCACAAGCCACCGCTGGACATTCTGGTCGAGGCGCGGCAACAGCTGGCGCGCTATCCCACGATCAGGCTGGTTAATACCCGCGCCGACAGCATCTCCGGTGCCATCGACAATTTCTCCGTTCTCACTAGCGATGGCGAAATCCTTGGCGCGCGCCGCCTGATCCTGAGTTATGGTGTTGTCGATCAGATGCCTGCTGTTCCGGGCTTTGCCGAAAACTGGGGTACATCGATTGTGCCCTGTCCCTATTGCGACGGCTTTGAAGTTGCCGGCCAGCATTGGGGCCTAGTCTGGTCCGGCCCGCAGTCGCACAATCAGGTTAGGCTGTTCCACGACTGGACCGACAAGTTGACGGTCTTCGCTGATGATCACGACATTCCTCCCGAAATCCGGGTCGATCTGGAGCGTCGCAACACACCTGTCGTCGAGGGTCGGATCACCGAGGTCGCCCATCACGGGTATGGTGCCACTATCAAGCTAGATACCGGCCCCAATGTCGCAGTCGATATCCTGTTCGCGCATCCGCGCAACAAGCCGTCCGCAAGCCTGCATGAATCACTGGGTCTCGCCACAGTCGAGACGCCCCTCGGTATTGTCATCAAGGTCGACGAGCGCCGCGAAACCAGTATGCCCGGCATTTACGCCGCTGGCGACCTCACTAATCCCGCAATCCCGTCGGTCACCACTGCATCATGGCAAGGCGCGATGGCGGGTATCTTCGCCCAGCAGTCGATGCGGGTTTGAAAGCAGAAATTGGAGAATGAGCATGGCCATCGAATCGGACAGTTCGCTTCCCTCCGCCCTTTGTCTATATGGGATGGCACTTATCTATGCCAGCAATGGACACCAACTTTAACTTTGTCACGCAATATTTTGATTTTAAATAGATATTTATAAAAATGCCGATCAGAAATGATCGGCATTTTTATTTAAGTTGCTCGTATTAGGTTCCGTATCAATACGCTTGAAATTATAAGACAATATTATTATAATCGAATGAGCAGTGTATTATTTGTCCCTCAAGATTTATCAATGAGATAACAATAACTATTGAAGTCTGCCGTCCTATTCGCAGGAAGCGCCAACCCTCGCTTTAACAAAATAACTGTGTAAGGAGTCCCAAGATGATTCTCTCCAAACTATGTCGATTTTTATCGACATTCTGTGTATCCATGTTGCTGGTACAACAAGCTGCTGCCATCAAATTGAATGGCACTACTGACATACATGATCCCTCTACGATTGTAAAAGACGGTGACCGCTACTGGACTTTTGGTACAGGTGGTGGTGCGAGTAACTTTCCGATCAATGCGCTCTATTCAACTGATCTGGTGAATTGGACGCGTGGTCCTTCTCCTATTCCTGCCAACACCTTTCCATCCTGGATCAATAACAAAGTGCCTGGCTTTGACGGCAACTTTTGGGCGCCGGATTTGATAGAAATGAACGGCAAGTTCTATTTGTATTACTCGGCCTTTTCGTCAACCTCCGGTATGCGTTCCGCTATTGGTGTTATGGTCACCAACTCCCTGAATAACCCGAATTGGCAAGATTTAGGCATGGTGGTTTCCACTAATGACGAGGGCACTCTGGGTAACCAACCGGTGAATACCATTGATGCGGGCTTGTATCGCGACGCACAAAATAATGTGTGGATGGCTTACGGTTCACACTACGCCGGTATTTTTGTTCGCCAGATTAACCCGAATACCGGCAAGCTGATGAATAGCAGTCGCTACCCCGTGGTGGGCAACAACTACGCATGGCATGAATTTGAGGCGGCACAGGTTAAGTACATTAATGGCTACTACTACATGTTTGTTAACCTGGGTGAATGCTGCCAGGGGAATAACAGTGATTACTACATAGTGACTGGACGCTCCACCAGCCCTACCGGCCCCTTCCTTGATAAAAACGGAAAGGATCTGTGGAGATATGGCGGCAGCAATGTGTTGATGTCTGATGGTATCTATATTGGCCCGGGTCACTTTGGCTATTTCTACAACAACGGCCAGCACCTGGCTTCTATCCACTACTACGATGGCAACACCTCAACAGGCTGGCCTGCGCGTTTGGACTTGCTGCAAATGACCTTCTCCAATGGTTGGCCAGTATTCAGTCGCAGCTTCTCAGTAAAAACCGACAACAACGCACGTTTGAGCGGTACCTTCAGGATTACCCCGGCGCACTCGGGGAAATCGGTGGATGTAGAAAATTGCGGTTCAGCGGCGGGCACTAATTTGCGTCAATGGAGTTGGTTAAATAACAATTGCCAAAAATTTGTGGTCACTCGTGTAGATGATGTATGGCATCGCGTATCGCCAGTTAGCGCTACAAGTTTAGCGTTTGATGTGGATTCCTTCTCCACTGCTGACGGCGCGAATTTAATGCTCTGGAATGTAACCAATACGCAGAACCAAATGTTCCGCTTCCAAGCGGCTGGCTCGGGTCGCTATCGCATTATTAATCGCAACAGCGAAAAATGTGTGGATGTCGCCAGCGCTTCGGTTAACGATGGAGCCAACTTGTTCCAGTGGACCTGTATCGCCAACCAAACTAACCAGATGTTTACCTTAACCGCGCAGTAAATAAACACTCTTTGATTTTCGTTTCGAGCCCTCTTACTGACCTTCTCCCCACACGGGGAAGGCGGTCGGAGGCACTTACACAATTTCTCTTGTGAAACTGAATTGAGCGGGATACGAAATCAGGTCTTGAACTGACGCATCAAGTTATCAATTTTTTGAACTTCTTTATCCAGATGTATACGTGACTGATTCGCTTCTTCGCCAACTTCCTGATTGCGGCGGGCAAGATCCAGAATAGTGTTGATGCTGCCACGTATTTCTTTCATATCGCCTTTTTCTTCTTCTGATGCAGCGGCTATTTGTGCGTTCATAATTTTTATTTGATCGACGACTACCACTATTCCTGCAAATGCATCGGATGTTTTGGCGATGCGCTCTTTAATTTGCACAGCTTTTTGTTGGGCGTCATTCATTACAGCCACAGCCTTGCTTGATCCGCTATTCAAATTGGAGATAATTTCCGCAATGGATTTGGTTGACTCTTGCGTGCGTGAAGCGAGGCTACGAACCTCATCTGCTACTACGGCAAAACCGCGCCCGCTTTCCCCGGCACGGGCGGCTTCTATTGCAGCATTTAATGCAAGCAAATTGGTTTGTTCCGCAATACTTCTGATAATTTCCAACATTGAACTGATATTTTGACTATCAGTAACCAATGCCGCAATCACCTTCGACGCATTCTCTACTTCACTGACTATGTCATCCACGCCCTCTTCTGCAGATACCACGATTGCATTTCCGGAGTGAGTGGTATTAACCGCTTTTTCAGATGACCTGTTAGCATCATTGGCGGCATCACCCACTTTTTCCAAGGCCGCAGCGATTTTATTAATGGAATCTGCAACGCGGGATATTTCGTTAAGTTGGGTTGCAGAACCAGCAGCCGATTTTTCTATAAAATGACTGATCTGTGTACTGGCAGCCAATAAAGAATTGTTACTGGTTTGTGCCTGATTAACTAATTTCTGAATGCGCTCAACAAATTTATTGAAATATAAAGATAGCTGGTTCATTTCATTCTTTTTATCAGAAATTTTTAACCTGACAGTCAGATCGCTTTCTCCAGATGAAAGCTCTTGTAGATTGTCGGTAACCGATTGAATAGGCTTAACAACATAAAGTCGTGCGAAAAACATAAAAGCAATGCTGAGTCCCATTCCAGCCAGTAATACCATGAGTAACGCCAGTTTTGCGTTCTGTTGGAGCGCTGCAACATTTTTGGTTTCGTTTTCTACTTTGGAATCTGCCTCCTCTTCCATTTCACCAATAAAACTTAATAATTTCACAATTTGATTATTCAGATTCTTGAATTCAGTTTCCGTTGGTTGATTGTTTTTCAAGTTGCTCCACAGACGCTCACGCGATTGATGAAACACTTGCAAATATTTTTCCATTTCAGCAATGGTTTTATCGGCGATGAGATTTGATCCCTTCATTCGCCCCAGAGCACCCTCTTCCATTGCAATAGCATCTTCGAGTATTGGAGCAGCTTCCGATGTCGACATTTCTTTGTGGTAAACCTTTTGCAAAATAATGATCTGTGACTCCAAACCGATTTGCCCTTCCATTGCACCGTCTGCTGCATTCCATGCAGGGCCGGAAATATAATTCAATAAATTTCCCAACTGGCTGGTAGTCGTGTATCCGACCCAGGTGCTGACACCTGTAATCAATAAAAATCCCCAGAAACTTAACAGTACTGAATTTTTAATGGTCACTTGTTTAGCTCCAATATTTAAAATGTAAGAGTAAGCCGAAATCCTATTGCATAAGCATCATCAACAAGAGGATTCATATCAGGGTGTTTAATATGATAAAAACTCAACTGTGATGAAACTGCATTTGACCAGGGCCAGTTGTAACTGGCTTCTGTTGCCATTTCGCTTTTCAGTAAATCCGGATTTTCCTGCATAAAAGGGTTGCCGTTTTTTGCGGTTGCTACAGCAATACCAATTGCATCGCCATCAATAACAAAATTGGATTTCACAAAACCCAATCCCCAATATTCATGCAGCTGATTTTTTTCATCGTCTGCAATTCCATATTGAAAAAATATCGCAATATTTTCTTTTATTTTATTTTCGCCGATAAAATAATAACCATGATTTTCCTCAATCGGAGTGCCATCAACCGGATTGTCAACTTCTGCCGTCAAGTTCCAGTACCCTATTCCGAGTTTATAATTTTCTTCAGCTATCCCTGTTTCAAACGCTTTAAATAATCCATCGCCCGAAGAAAAATTAATGTGAGTACCTCGCGGATTTTCCGGATCGCCGGGAACTCCATCATATACAGCGGCAAATGCATAAAATTGTTCAAGCTCGAGAGTTAAATGAAGAGTCCAGGCGGTAGTGGGAAATATTGAAGGTGTTGCTTGTGAAGTATCAGGCCCTATTCCAAATGAAGGATGATTGAACAAACCCGCGGATTCGAGTGAGTAAAAAGTTGAATTGTAATCATGTAATCCGGTAAGAATTTTCAAGTGATGATCAACAATATGATGTTGATACCAAAACTCATAAATTTTGAAGGAGTCGTCGGCAGCGATATTGGAAATTCCCTGAATCCCGCCCGTGTATCTGGCCGGGTCTTTACCATAATCCCCCAATAAATAAATAAAAAAATTACCTTTCTGCCACCAGCCCGCCGATTCGGTATCTACTGCCAATGTAATATCGAGATTTGCCAGTTCCGCAGAACCCCTGTCAATTCCACCGGAAGTATTGTGAATGGACTCCAGCGTTAATGCGTTTTCCCAAACAAAAGCATCATCGGCAACCGTCTGTCCAATCAATGCGAAGAATAAAAGAGGCAACCATTTATTCATTTGAAACTGTCCATTTTGTTTGTTGAACAAAGTATAGACAGTCTTTTAAAACTTACCTTTGGTGTTGTGTGCGGATTTTATGTAGATAGTTGCGCCAGCAATCATGAATAAGTGAAAATAATTGAGACCAAATTTTCGTTGCCGCACCAATCAAGTGCTTTATGCTGCTCGCAATGGGCAAAAACAGGCGTGCACAAGTGACATTTTCGTGCATATTTTGGTGGCATCAAAATTGCTGACTATAATTGCAGATAAAGTGAAAAGGTGTAGATTGGTTTGTAATCAAACGGGTTTTTGATCAAATAGGCTTGCAATCAAATCTAATTAATCAGATCGAAACGACCGGGTAGTTGTTAATATCGAATCAGGATTTTTTTTTGGAATGATCAATAATGAAACAAACTCAACTGTTAGAGCGTTTATACGCTGAAGTCGAGACAGTCATACTCAGCCGACAACATCCTGTTACAGGGTTGTTGCCCGCCAGTACCGCGGTAAATAATCACGGTGATTACACAGATGCATGGGTAAGGGATAACGTCTATTCAATTATGTCGGTGTGGGTATTGGGAATTGCATTTAAACGTCAGGGTGATGACCACAAAGCGGATCAACTGGGCCAATCAACTATCAAATTAATGCGTGGCTTATTGCAATCTATGATGCGACAGTCACGCAAAGTTGAGGCATTTAAATACTCTCTCGAAAATAAAGATTCCTTACATGCAAAATATGACACAGCAACCGGCCTGCCCGTGGTTGCCGATGATGCATGGGGACATTTGCAAATTGATGCTACATCACTTTATTTATTGATGCTGGCACAAATGAGTGCATCAGGATTACGCATCATCTGCACATCGGACGAAGTCGATTTTGTGCAAAATCTTGTCTATTACATTTCCAGTGCATACCGCACACCGGATTATGGAATTTGGGAACGTGGGAATAAAATTAACAATGGTAAAACAGAAATAAATGCCAGCTCGGTTGGTATGGCCAAAGCTGCATTGCAGGCATTGGATGGATTTAATTTATTTGGAAAAAACAGTGATAAAAGAGGTGTGATTCATGTTATTGCTGATGCAATTTCACTGGCGAGAACAACTCTTGCGTCCTTGCTTCCACGTGAATCTCTCTCCAAGGAAACTGACAGTGCATTGCTCAGTATTATCGGATTTCCCGCTTTTGCAGTAGGTAAAGAAACTCTGGCAACCCAAACTCGCGATACAGTGCTGACAAAATTGGGTGGCAATTATGGGTGCAAACGTTTTTTATGGGATGGACATCAAACTGTATTGGAAGAAAGCTCGCGCATTTATTACAACATGAATGAATTGGTCAATTTTTCCAATATAGAATCCGAATGGCCGTTATTTTTTACCTACCTCTATATCACGGCCTTATTTGATGGCAGTGAAGCAACCGCCAAACATTATCGTAAAAAACTCGAATCGCTGATGGTCAACGTTGATGGTGTTGGGTTGCTGCCAGAACTTTATTATTTGCCCAAAGAAAACGTTGAAGCGGAAAAGAAAAATCCGCGCTCCCAGGCGCGGGTGCCAAACGACAATTTGCCTTTGGTGTGGGCGCAAAGTTTATTTTATACAGGATTATTATTGGATGAAGGCCTGGTGAGTACGGATGATATTGATCCACTGAAAATGCGCCGACGCTCTACCCGATTTATCAAATCCAATATCGCATTGGTGGTGTTAACCGAAAATGATCAGATCAAACAACATCTGGCAAAACATGGTGTAATTGCAGAAAGTTTGCAGGATATTAAACCCATGGCGGTGGTATCGGCTTCAGGCTTGATGGAAACCTATGCGCATGTGGGTGAAAACCGTGCACTGGGATTAACAGGCAGACCAAGGCGTCGAGTACAAAGTTTGGCAACGTCGCAAACCTATGAAATCAATAACAAGATTTATTTGTGTTTATCCTGGATGCAAAGTGAACGCGAAGATTACCGCATGTATGATGCGCAATGGGTATCACAAAATCTGGAGCAGGAAATCCATTTTATTTACAAAAATTGGATCAGTTCGGAAGTGGCTGTATTTACCTTGATGATGGATCATCGCCTTTATAAAATTCCCAATGCTGCATTATTGTTTCAAAAACTTCGTAACTTGCAACTACGTACTGAAATTGATTATGTGGGGTATGCCTCTGCCAATCTTGCTTATCGTGCATCGCGAGTGAACAGGTTAACCATTCCCTACTTTCATGTTCATGCATTAACCAATAATGTATTGGCAACGGATGCCGGTGATGAAACGATAAAAGCGGAACAAATGGAACCAGTTGCCCGCGCCTTGTTGGAAAATTTTTATACCGAAAGTGATATTTTTACTTATCGAAAATTTTTCAATTATGTAAAAAATCACAAAATGAGTGACATAGTATCAATTGATGGCTCATCCATCACATTGCGTGATTTAATTCGCGATGTGTATGTGCGTTCGCAAAAAAATAATTATTGGCTGCTGGCAAGGTTTTGTTTTTCCCAATTCAACTACACCTTGATTGATCTTTCCGACAGTTTGACTTTATTGGCTGCCCGAAATTTAACGGTCAACGTTGGTGATAATGACTATACCGAAATCAAAATTGACCAGTCATTTTCCAATACCAGCTATTTCGAAAGTGTGCGCCAATTGTTTCCCGATTTATTGGAGCGTACATTGGTACAGGAAATACTGTCAGCCATAGGCTCTCTGATTCGTGCTGAGCCAACGCTCTTTGATGGCTTGCATTCAGTGCAGCTGCGTAATTTTATGTTGCTCTGTGCGATGGATAAAGGTGATGCAGAGGAAGTCAGTTTACTGGAGTGGCTGGGGTTGCAATCGCCGACCAAAATTTACAATAAAATCCGTAATGTTTTGTCGTCACGAAAACATGTATTTTCTCAGGAAATCAATTTTGTTTCGCCTTACAAAATACATCATCATGACAACAAAGTGGATGAGAACCCACTGCTGTCTGATACCAACGATACCGACTGGCTGGAATGGCGTACAGCGCGAGGTTTGATTACCCATTTCGACAAGAATTTTTTGCAGGATATTTGGCATAGCCTGACTTTTTGCAACACGCTGGTTTTCAGTAACCCGACCGGCACAGAATTCAAATTGGATTGCGAGATTACCCGCAGTTCCATGACGCCAGGTGAAGTCAACTTTGCACACCTGATTGACAATATGACGCATCAACTTTATCCGCCCTATTACAAGGCGGCCATGGTGGAAGCACTTTATGCCTATACGCAATTTTGCATTACACATCCCAACATACATTTCTCCCGACCCATGGTGTTTAAAGATGTGGTAATTGATGCGGCCAAACGTTACGTTGATCAAAGCTTGCCTAAAATGACAAAACGCAATCCGGAAACCGATTTAAGTGTGTTCTTGCAACAATCACCGCATATTTTGAATTTATTTATCTCCCTTGTTTACGATGATTTGATGAAAGTTGCCTGATATTTGCTCCCTGCCTCTGGTTTGATGACTATGCTTACCTTTAAAATGGCCAGCATTTTTATCATCAATGGATGCGTATGAAACTATTTGGCCCTTGCCTGCTGATTTTGGGCGCTATTCTGAATTTACTTGCACTCTTCATGTTATTGCCCGTTGGCTTTTCGCTTGCGTATGAAAGTGCCAATCAAGTTGCCTTTGTGTTGTCCGCTATATTCACCAGTGTAATTGGCATCATTTTTTTGGCCATTGGTAAAAAATATCCAATGGAGCAAATGCAACCCAGGCAAATATTCCTGATTACCAGTTTTGCCTGGGTGGGTGTTTCAGCTTTCGCTGCTTTGCCTTTTGTGTTGATGCAAAATCCGTTGAATTTGGCCAGTGCATTTTTTGAAGCTGTGTCAGGTATCACGACCACAGGCTCCAGCGCTATGGTGGGTATTGAAAAATATCCAAAAGATATTTTGTTATGGCGCTCATTACTTAACTGGATCGGTGGTGTCGGTATTATTGGTATGGCGATTGCCGTTTTGCCTTTTTTGCGTGTAGGTGGAATGCGTTTGTTTAAAACCGAGTCTTCGGATTGGTCAGATAAAGCATTACCGCGTGCACAAAGTTTAATGACAATGATTATTTACGTTTATTTAATTTTATCGGTTGCTTGTTTTTTAAGTTATTGGTTGGCAGGAATGGATTGGTTCAATGCCATTAATCATGCTATGGCAACAGTAGCAACCGGTGGTTTTTCAACATCTGACAGTTCATTTGCACAATTTGACAGTTTGGCTATTCATTGGATCGCTATTATTTTCATGATTGCCGGTGCTGCGCCTTTCGTTTTATCTGTGCGCTTGATGGTGCATAGAAAGTTTTTATTTTTGCGTGATACGCAAGTACGTGGTTTGTTGACAGTGATACTGGTTACTACGCTGGTAATTAGCATTCATTTGATTGTCAGCGGCCAAATGGATCCATTGCGCGCAATCACCATGGCTTGTTTTAATCTGGTTTCAATTATTACTACAACCGGTTTTGCATCAGGTGATTATCAAACCTGGGGACAGCTAGCCTGGGTAGTTTTTTTCTTTTGCACGTTTATTGGTGGATGTTCCGGTTCAACCAGTGGTGGTATCAAAATATTTCGTTTTCAAATATTCAGTGGTTTGGTGAAAGAGCAATTAATTACTGCCATCCATCCCAAAGCCATTATCAGTCGTCGATATAATAATAAATTAATCAGCTCGGAAATTTTGTCGTCATCTGTTGCTTATATGTTTCTATTTGTGATGTGCTTTGGTGCCTTGTCATTTATTTTGGCATTGACAGGTTTGGATTTTGTAACCTGTGTTACCGGTGCTGCAACTGCTTTGATGAATGTTGGCCCGGGTATGGGCGATGTGATTGGACCGGCAGGTAATTTTGCCAGCTTGCCGGATCTTGCCAAATGGAGTTTATCGATCGGTATGTTGTTAGGACGCCTGGAGTTTTTGACACTGGTTGTATTATTTTCCAGTGTTTTCTGGCGATCATAATCAAATTTGATATTCGGTACATAAATGAATCGGGATGGTGTCTGGTATAAACTTGCATACCCCGTTGGTATTTTACTACCCTGGATTTTAACGCCTTTTGTTTTTTTTATTGCCAGTTTTATTCCCAAAGCCAATCTCCCCCTGCTCTATTTAACTATGGTGGTTTTTTTTGCCATCAACGTAACACTTGAACTTGCACTGATTAACGCACTTTCCAGTTTTTTTGCATTCAGTTTCTTTTTTGCAGAACCTTATGGCTCCATCATGATTCATCACAATGAAGACTTGTTGATGATCATAATTTTTTTATTGGTGTCATTGTTGGTGGGTTATATCGCCACCCAACATAAACAAAATGTGCAGAAAATTCGCGTCCGGGAAATGATGACGGACATAGAGCTGGAATTACTTGAAAAACTACCCAAGGCATTAAATACACAGGATGTTGTAGATGCTATGCGTGATGCATTGAAGCCTTGGAAAGAAAATTGTGTGCTGATTATCAAAGGCGATAAATGGGCGACTCATCCTATGATCAGGCGCCTGACTCACCTGCGTAAAACCAATCTTGAAGATTTACTGGAATTGCGGTTGACACCTGAAACTATCAATGAAATTCCGGCTTTGCAGGAGTTGCATGATGTGTATTTTTTATATAACTCCAAACAGGTCATTGGATTATTAAAAATCTCGATTGCCAATATCCAATACTTGCCAAAAGATATTTTTTTATTGTTGTTACACCAGGTCAATATTTCATTGGAAAGAACGCGATTGTCTGCCGATCTTGAAAAAGAAAAAATCGCCAAAGAAAATGAGTTTCTGCGCTCTGCCCTTTTGTCATCGGTTTCACACGATTTTCGTACGCCGTTGACAACCATGATCGGTGCGACATCAACCGTCATGGAATTGGGTGAACATCTCGATAAACAGCAAACACAGGAATTGTTGCAAACTGTTTTGGAAGAAGCACAACGGCTGAACCGTTACACACAAAATTTGTTGGATATGACGAGATTGGGTTTTGGACAATTACAACTTGAACGGGGCTGGGTAACATTTGAGGAAATCATCAGTGCAGTAAAAAAACGATTGAAGCCTTTGTTGCTGCAAAATGAACTTAAAGTTGCGATAGATACCAATTTACCTTCACTTTATGTTCAATCAGCGTTTATTGAACAAGCTTTGTTTAATATTATTGATAACGCCATTAAATTCTCACCACCCAAGGCCAATATTGATGTTTATTGCCGTCAGGAAGGTAAACATATTTATATTGAAGTCTGTGATCAGGGACCCGGTATTCCAGAAGATGAGAGGGAAAAGGTGTTTGAACGCTTTCACACAGCAGAAAAAGGGGATCGTCGACGCTCGGGCAGCGGATTGGGATTAACCATTTGCCAGGGGATGATCACAGCCCATGGCGGT
This sequence comes from uncultured Cellvibrio sp., assembly GCA_946481095.1. The sequence goes on along the minus strand of CAMLML010000085.1, from coordinate 2,662 downwards.
AAAGTCAGTATTCACGCAAATCCACAACGCAGCTTTGATCGCATTCAACCCGGGTGTTGTGTGCGCATCGAATTACCGATTATTGAAAACCCGGATGAGCAGTCTCCCAATCCACTGCTGGATGCCACAAGCAATGAATAATTTAACAGTGATATAACACACCTTTGCCCGTTAGCCTTTTATAATTCCAGCTTCATTATGGAGTTAGCATGAATAAAATATTGATTATTGACGACGAGCCACAGATTCGTCGCTTTCTGCAAATAGGTCTTACTGCCCAGGGCTACGAGATTTCTGAATCTGCTGAAGGCCGTTCGGGATTGGCATTGGCAGCCGAATTGAATCCGGATTTAATTATTCTGGATTTGGGTTTACCTGATCTTGATGGCCAGGTTGTGTTGCAAAAACTGCGCGATTTTTATCATCAACCGATTATTATTTTGTCAGTTCGAAATTCCGAAGCAGAAATTGTAAAAGCATTGGATGCAGGTGCAAACGATTATGTTGTTAAACCTTTTGGCATTCAGGAGTTACTGGCAAGAATTCGCGGCTTGTTAAAAGCCTTTGGCCCCAGCGTGCAATCAGTCATGTTTTTTCAGGATGAACGGGTCAATATTGATTTACAGGAACGTCGTTTACAGGTTGATGGCGAGCAAATTAAATTATCCCGCAAAGAATTTGAATTATTGAAGCGATTGATCAACAACGCAGGCCGACTTATCACCCAACAACAGTTGCTCCGTGAGATCTGGGGCCGCACCCACGTAGAAGACACGCACTACCTGCGCATTTTTATTGCCCGTTTACGAACCAAGTTAGGTGATGATCCCACCAACCCCCGCTACATAGAAACAGAACCCGGTGTAGGTTATCGCTTTCTGCCCGATTTGGGGAATTGATTGGCAATTGATTAATTGATGCAAAATAGGGATGATTACGGCATTCATTGCCGGTGTCGGATCAAATGCAGAATTTTTATAAGAAAGCACTGATAAGTTTATTGGGTTTAATTGCGCTAAGTTGCCTTGTGAGTTATTTGTGTATTGACCGCACTTATCTTCATGTTCCTTTGTTGCCCGCAGAAAAAAGTGAGTTTTTATGGAAAGCAGAACCCAGCTCTGATGCTATTCAGGGTGGACTGTCCACCATCAAACTCAAAGATGACAAATTCAGTTTGAGTTTTGACTTCACTATACTGAAAAAGGCCGAATACCCTTTTGCATCAGTCGCCTTGTCATTCATAGATAAAGAAAATAAAAATATTCTGATCGATTTGTCACAATACAACAGTATTTCATTCAGCAGTAAATGCTCACCGGCCAACACCCTGACATTCGGTGTGCTGACATTCGATGAAAAAGTCTCCATCCCCGGTGATTTTTTAACTTATCGTGGACCTGCTACGTTTTTTTCTTGCAACGAAAACTGGACTCAAATCGAGATAGATTTAACCCGTCTCGAAACACCGGACTGGTGGATTGCCATGTTCAAACTGGATTTGTCGGAACAAACTTACATATTAAATAAAGTTCCCAGAGTTGCATTTGGGACTACATTTCAAAGCCCGAGAGAAACAAACTCTGAAGTTCAATTGGACGAAATCACTTTACATGGACGCGATTGGCGCTATCTGTATTTTTGGGGCGTATTTATGATTTTGCTCTGGGGTACTTATGCCGTCTGGTTTTTCAGGCAGCACACTCAGGCGTTAATCAGCAATTTGAAAGATAAACTCCAGCGGGATCGCCCATTGGTTGCTTACCAACAACTCTCCGTTGAACCCCATCGGGATAAAGAGAAATCAGCCATTCTGGGCTTTATGGGTACTGAATATGCCAACGCCGATTTGGATCTGGATACTATGGTATCCAGAATTGGCGTGAGCCGAACCAAGATTAATGACATATTGAAATCTGAACTGGGTTTTACTTTTTCAACTTACCTGAATAAGTTACGGCTTACTGAAGCCGCACGCCTGCTGGCTGAAAAAGAGGACGCCAATGTCGCTGAAATCGCCTATTCAGTTGGTTACAAAAATGTGTCCTACTTCAACAAGCTTTTCAAGGAAGAATATGGATGCACACCCAAGACATTTAAAAGCCTTTGTGACAAGTGATTGCTGCCTGTCAAAGATAAAACTTAAACAAAAAATAATGAAACTTTCTGCATTCTGATAGCAATTTTAGGAAAAACTATACCTGCAAATCATTCTACTCCATAAGATCCCAAGCAATACCTGAACATAAACCGAGCTGTTTCACAAAAATAATAAATGCTGTTTGGGCTTATTACGTTCTTTTGTTATCCGGGTTCTTGCCTGCCTTTCGTTGTTTTATGTGCCAAGTCGTGGATAAATTTACCCTCTGTGTTTTGTGATCAAATTCGCTTTTTATAAGAATCCATTAGCAGAATTCAAGTTTGTGCTTGGAAAAATATTTTTCATATATAAAATAATATTTTATAAATAAAAATTAAATGTACTCTATCTGTCCAGTTTTGCTTCAGCCGTTTGCTTCAGAAAGTTGAGTGTGTGATTGAATCCAGAGTCCGCTCTGGTTGCCGTTGTTTTAGTTTTTAACAATAACAGCCGTGCAAAATCGGCATTAATCCGAGGAAGACACTATGAGTAGCTTTAAAGCCTCTGCGACAACCCCTCGCCTGG
>CAMLML010000084.1 GCA_946481095.1 uncultured Cellvibrio sp. | reverse complement strand
ATTTTCAAATTGAATCTCTACTTTGTTTTCGAAGGTCTCTTTTGAATCGTCAAATCCCTCAGAAAAACAGCTGTATATTTCATCGAATGCACCTTCCAGATCTAGTCGCTGTTCATGACGAGTAATGTAGCTTTTTCGATCAATAACGAATCTCTGTAGAAACTCATCAAAAACACGATAAGCATGAAAGCGAGACCAGTCAAAATTATCATCTCTAATCAATTAAATACCCCTTGGCTTCAAAATTACCTAGCGTTACTTCCTTAATAGAAACAATGTAGTTCATGAGATATACAAAAGAAAAAGCTTCTAATGGTAGTCATTCAATCTGACTTTAAATGTTTCACTATCTTTTCAGGGATTATAAAAAGGCGACCACGCGTTCTAGTCAAAGCCACATATAACTTATTTTTTGTTAGACCAGCAATCGTAATTTGTTCATTTTTCTCAAACTTCTTCAGAGTACTGTCGTTCAATACAACACAAACATCTTCGTAATGATCCTCGCCTTTGCAATCGCCCCAATTCTTGGAGAAAAATGGATACTTTTTACTATTTTGATAGAACAATTTGATAACACTATCATCATTTATGACCTGCTCAGCCTCTTCCCATGTGGAAAAATTGTAGATACCTGTTTCATCATTCCGATGTGATTCTATAGCTATTTGTAAATTCTCTTGAACAAAACGGCATATGGTCGGGCTGCACCTGTAGCTATGACTTAACGTGTCTTCATCAGGTTCAAACCCCATCTCTATGAACTTCTTTTTATAAGATTCGAATTCACCGTGAAGATTTTTGTTAACATTCGCATCTCTGCTTGTATCAAATGTATGCTGAAAAAAATCACCTACGAAATGCATATCAAGGTCGCTGCGGGCGATTTTGGCTAGAAAGTTAAAATCATGTCCTCCAAAATCTTGAACTTCATCGATCATCAACACATCATAGTATTTTTCCAATCTTGCTTTTACATCAGTGATAATCTCCTTTTGTTCAATAAATCTCGCTAGGCGGTTAGCATAAAGCCAACCGCTTGATGAAATGTATCTAGCATCTCCTTTTGCCATGCGGTTCGTGTTTTCGTTAAAAACTATCCCTTTTGCATTCAACCTCATGGACAAAAATGGCTTGAAACAAAACGTAAAAAGAAACGAAAAATACGATACGACTTTTATGTTATCTGGCATATAACCAAATTTTTCAGCTACTTTACGTTTCAGGTTTTCTGAATTACTTATTGTATATGTGATAAGTAAAAATCGTTTCTCAAGATCAAGTTTTTTGACCAGATAAGAAGTTTTTCCTGAACCTGCAACAGCGAATATTAAGCACTTATCCACTGTATAGCATCCCTGATATATTGAGGAACTTGAAAATTTTCATTTATGTTTTCAAGGATTTTTAGTGCCGCCTCGGCCTTGTTTTTTAGCATCCATTCTTGAACAGTTAAAGTTTTTCGACCTTCACCGAACTGCTCCTCACAAAATGCTACATTGTCACGGTATAAGCACACTTCAAGAGTGTAACGTTCATTATTCTGGTCTGCGAAAATACTATAACCTTCGTGTGGATAGTCCTCGTAAAGATCAACACAGTTCGCCTGATAATCTCTGTCATTATCTCGAATCACGGCAGTTTTAATATTTAACAGTGCTGCTACTTCAAGGTATCGCTTAAAACTAGTACCACCTACAGAAAAAATATGCACGCCATCCTGATCTGGCTTGTGGCCAGTCTGCATTTCATAGAACTTATCCATTAGGATATATTCTGAGTCGCCTTCCACGAGCAAAACCTTTTTAGATAAAACAAAATCCAATATCTCGTGATATGGAGCTTTAATAAAAAACTCTGCTGTATCATCTGATAAATCAGTTAGCGTTACCGGCTGAATTGATTCTGGATGCATAAGAATAGTATTTCTTAAATCGAGCCGTGAACTAATCATATTGCTGTGCGTTGCAACAACCAATTGCTTATCATCAGAAGCCGCAATGAGAGAGACCAGCTTTTTCATATTGATATGACTCAAATGATTTTCTGGCTCTTCTATCAAAGCAATGTCAATTTTATGCTTAATTCCTTCGCTCTTTTTCAGTGCAAATTCAGCCTTAATAAAGCACTGCTTTCCTTTACCTTTATTTTCTATACCAATTTCATTTTCAATTATCGTCAAATCCATTTTCAAATTTGATTTACTATCGCTTTTCAAACCAAACGAATAACCAGATATTCTGTTATTCAAATCATTCAAGTTGTCCTGCTCAAAACGAGTCTTTGCTTGTCGATACTCAAACTGATGTCTTGCGATTTCAATATCAGTTGCCCACGTGTTATACATATCTTCCACATATTCCCTAACAGCATAATCATTTCCAATCTGCGAAGTATCAATCAGGATGTGCCTAAGGAATTTTTTATAGCCTGAATATGCATCTCCCTGAAACGTAGTAAATTTAACCTGATAAAATTCAAATGGAAAATTTGCTTCGTCTTGATCTAGTATTTCCCTTATATCTTTGCTGTATTCTTCACGAGGACAAAATTCCATTCTCAAGCCGTCACAATCAACAGATTCGGAATTATTACGTCCGAATAATGCTTCATTATTTTGTTCATTCAGCCATAGCTCTACATATGTAGTCGGTAATTCCTCATATCTTTTATCGGTCTGCAAAAATTCATCTACAGCATTTTTATTAATAAGCCTTTCAAATCCAAGCTTTTCAATTTGTTGTCTATTGCCACTCAGAACTAGGGCAATAGCAGAGAGGATTGAACTTTTACCGGATTCATTTTCGCCTATAAGAATGTTAAGCTTTTCATCAAGCAATATTTCAAAACCTTGAAACTTTTTAAAGTTATGTAGTTTTACTCTATTGATAACTCTCATATAATTTTCCGTGGGTTTAGCTCTTATATTTCTTAGTTTAAAACTCGAACGTCCGCTTCAGCACAAATCAGAAATCCCCACCTCAAACAAACGCCCCTCAACTTCCGACTATCTCCAAATCCCTCCATCAAACATCGCCAAATATTTTTTTATCAGTTGGCGCACGGAATCGCCGAAGGTTTGTTTAAAGTGATCTGATACAGAATTAATGTTTTATGTTATCCGCATCGTCTGCATTTCAATTTTGAAAATTTCTATTCGTTGTAATGGTTGCAAGAGAAACTCTCGCTAATTCATTATTCTTCTGCTTTACACCACTTTAGCTGAAAAATATCAGGGCGAGCAATTTCAATTGATTCAGTGACTGGATTTTTTGTCAGAACACACATGGACGCAAAAAATTGCGCCAGACATCGGCTATTGATTTGATCAGCTAGATTCCTGCCTTCGCAGGAATGACGATGAATTTCGCAGGATGACGATGAATTTCGTAAGAATGACGATGAATTTCGTAAGAATGACGATGAATTTTGTAAGAATGACGATGAATTTTGTAAGAATGACGATGAACTTTAAAAAAAACGGGCAAAAACTTTCAAATTTCTGCCCGTTTTTTTATTAACGATTTAACTCACATTAAAAATGATAACGAACATCCCCGACCACGCTGCGCAAATCACCATAACCACAGTCGTTGTTCAGTGAACGGCACCAGGATACGTAGGTTTTGTCGGCGAGGTTTTTGGCGTTGAGGCTGAAGTCCCATTGACCGAAGGTGTAGCCCACCATTGCGTCATAGAGTGTTACTGCATCGACTTCCGGTGTGCCATTGGCTCCGGTCACGGTACCGGTATGGCGCGCGCCAAGGGCGAACTTCAGGCCGTTTTCCAATTGGTAGCGGCCCCAGACTGAACCGAATTTTTCGGCGATGGATGACAGGCGTTTGTTGGTGCTGTCTTCAATGGCGCTCATGTCGGCGTAGTTTGCCAGGAGTTCAAATTGTCCCCATATTTTCTTGATTTCAATCTCCCAGCCATCGGTGACAGCACCGACCTGACGGACACCTTCAGGTGTCAGGCCCTGCACTATGCGGCGCTCCTGTTCAATATCAAACAAGGCGAAGGCGAGGGATAAATCCGAAGGAGACAGGTATTTGACTCCCACTTCTTTCTGTTCACCGATTGTGGGTGCCAGCCCCAATCCATTGTTGGTACCAAGGTTGGGAGCGAAGGCATCGCTGTAGCTGATGTAAGGTGAAATGCCATTATCGAATTTGTACATCAGGCCGATGTGTTTGGTGGTTTCCTCGTCCTTACGTACATAGTCGGGTGTGGTGCCAATGTTCAATACCGTGCTTTCGGAATCATCCCGACGCAGTGCGGCCGACAGCACTACCTTGCCAATTTCGATGTGATCAATCAGGTAAATGCCGGTTTGGTCAATAGCGTTATCAGGGCGATCTGTTGTTGGCAAATTATCGAGAGCGAGTGTGCCGTAGACCGGGTTGTAAACGTTGAAGGGTGTGGTGTTGACGCTGGAATGATAGTTGCGCTCTTCCCACATGGCGTTCTGATAATCAACACCAAACGCCAGCCTGTGATGTGTAATGCCGAGATTAAAATCACCTTCGAGTCGCAAGTCGAAACTATCAATATCTGTTTCGCGGTCAGCCATATGAACTGTACGCGGCATATTGCCGGTATCAGTCGGGATGGCTCCCACTTGCGTATAGATTTCGCGGGTCTCACCGAGGGATTGACTCTGCCGTGCTGTCAGTGCCACGCCCCATTGCTCATTGATCGATTGATTGATAATCAAAGTGGCGTCATCGCGATCAGTGTCGTAGCGATCCCAGCCTGGCTCTCCCGCAAAAGTTGTGGGATCGATTTGGCCCAGTGGGGCCGGATCGATAGTGCCTTTTGATGGCAGGAATTGTGAGGATACTTTGCTGTCGCTCTCCTGATGATTCAGCAGCAGCGTTATTTCTGTGTCTTCACTTGGGCGCCAGGTGAGCGATGGCGCTATCAACAATGCATCATCATTGACGTAATCGACCTGGGTTCCGCTGTCTCTCTGCAATGCAACAACGCGATACAACCACTTGCCCTCTTCATCGAGCGGCCCCGTAACATCAGCCGCAATTTGAGCGCGATCATAAGAACCTGCCTGAGCCCAAATCTCACCTTGCTGCTCCTCTTTTGGCCTTTTGGAGATGGTATTGATGATGCCACCCAACTCAGACTGGCCATAAAGTACGGACGACGGCCCCTTCAATACTTCAATTCGCTCCAGCGAATAAATTTCGGTTCGCGCACTGTTGTAAAAACCGTAGATGGAACGCAATCCATCCTGATAAGCCGAAATATTAAGGCCACGCACCGAAGCCCAATCACCGCGCGTATCAAAACCATAGCGACCCGCATAAACTCCGGACGAGTAAAGCAGTGCGTCCTGGATATTTTTGGCACCCGTCTCACGGATGAACTCCTCTTCAATCACGGCAATTGAAGAAGGCATCTCGTGCACCGGGACTTTCAATTTGGTTGTTGCCGCCGGTTTTTCCATATTCACCAGGGCAGAATCAACTGCATCAGCAGTAACTTTTACTGTTTTTAGCGTCTTTACCTCTTCACTCGAAGACTGTGCCAATGCATTCATCGACAGGGCTGAAGCTACTGCAACTGCTAGCAGACAAGGTTTGGGGGACATCTTTTTCATACTATTGCTCGGGTTGTTTTTGTCGCATGAATCTTAATGATAATAGTTATCAATTTCAACAATAAACAATAGTTTTATAGCTTTGATTAACAGATGATATTTAATATCGTTAAAGACAAAATATCACATAAAGAAAGTAAACTTAAATATACCTTTGATTATTAACTATGCTAAAGTACATTAAAGTATACCTTTGAGTTAGGGCATTCCTATGAGCAAAGAAACCAGGCAAACAAACCAATTATCACCCGCACTCGCTCGGGCACTGCCCGATGCCGACAAACAAGCATTACAGGGATTAATTGATTCCTATAAAAATCAAGGTTCAGCCCGAGTGCTAAAAATTCAAGAGAGCAAACCGAACTCAACCTTCATGAGCGACGCAGTTTCTGTAGTCAAAAAACTGGATTCAATTAAACAGTTTAAGGTGAGCCATTACGACGACTTATCCCGCTCGACATTATTTTTATCAGCATCGAATATTAAAAAGTTGAAAAGGTTTGACCAATTTTATGCCGCTAACACAAATATAGAAAAATCATCCGCGCCTACCGATAAAATTTTAGTAACCTCTGAAGATGCCTATGGCATAACAATAAAAGACATTCGAAAATCCAAAAAATTATCTCAGGCTAAACTCGCGCTGTTGGCAGGAGTCAGTGTTTTATCGATTAAAAAAATTGAAAAAGGTATAGGCAACCCTTCGCTCAAAACAGTTTTAAAAATAAATGAAGTGCTTAATCTCAAGCTGGCTTTGATATGAACCTGATAGCACTCAAGGTTAAGTTCAACAATCAAATCTGCGGCGCATTGACCAAAATTATTTTTGATAATGGCGAACACACCTTCATGTTTCATTATGATGTTGACTACCTATTGGACGAGGCATCTCCTGCTATTAGTTTGAGTCTTCCAAAACGGAGCAAGCCATTTTATTCACATCAACTCTTTGGTTTTTTTGACAATATGATTGCTGAGGGCTGGCTGAAAAGGGAACAAACCAAACTGCAACGTATTGATGAAGATGATCACTTTTCACTTTTATTAAACAACGGTCAGGATCTGCCTGGGGCAGTCACGGTAATCTACGATGAACAACTGTCTAATTTGCTTAAAGACAATTTCAAAATCCAAATACCCTGATTATCACGATAAGTGTGTTGTATCCGCATTTGGGTCAATCAATATACTGCCGAAACTGGATGGCACCGCTGATGATTTTTATCGCGAAGCAAGAAAAAAAAGTAAAGGATTTAGTTTGTCCGGTGTGCAAGCAAAAATGGGACTAGCGACAAGTTTTAATGAGGGGAAAGGCAGCATCCTTCTTTCGAATCTACACAGCACGCATATTTTAAAACCTTGTCCTCCGGGTTACCCCAATCTCCCCACCAATGAACATTTGAGTCAGCGAATTATGAAAGCCTTGGGTTTTGACATTCCTGAATGTGGCGTTTTGAAATTTTCTGATGACTCACTCGCCTATTTCATCAAACGTTATGATCGCCGTGAAGACGGAAGCAAAATTCATCAGGAAGATTTATTAGCCGCATTGGGCATCACCAACTCAGATGAAAATATTAAATACACTGGAAGTTATGAAATGGTTGCCGCTGTAATGACAAACATTGGCGGCATTCAGTTGGCAGCTGAATTTATTAACAGGGTTATGGCGGCTTATTTAATTGGCAACGGCGATTATCATATGAAAAATATCAGCCTGATTTACCCCGAACCCAATAGAGTGACGCTCTCCCCCGTCTATGATTTTGTCAACACCGCTCTATACGGCGACACCGAGCTTGGTTGCCTTACTCTTTTTACAAACGAACAGGAAGAGAACATCAATGATTTCGATGATTTTTACGGCTATAAAAAAGACGCTTTCGTAAAACTGGCAGCCCGGGTTAATCTACGCAAACAGGCAATCGAAGAATTTATTCATTCCGTTCAAAAAAAACAGGATGATATTTTTTCACTAATCGAAGCATCCAGTCTGGATGCTCAACAAAAAATTCAATACAAAGACATCTTCGAACAACGCCTCATGTACTTAAGCTAAAATCCGTAGTCTGTGGTATGGATGAATAATGATGGAGATGATAGATTAAGCCTTCACTTTTTTGCATTTCATCAAATCAATACATCCAAGGAGTTTTTATGTTACTAACCACTACACCTAACATCGAAGGCAAAACCATTACGCAATATTGTGGTGTGGTCGCGGGCGAAGCGATTTTAGGTGCGAATTTATTTAAAGATTTATTTGCAGGCATTCGCGATTTGGTTGGCGGGCGTTCTGGAACTTATGAACGTGAGTTGCAAAAAGCGCGTGAAATTGCGCTGGAAGAAATACAAGAACGTGCGCGTGAATTAGGAGCCAATGCGGTAGTCGGTATTGATTTGGATTACGAAGTGATTGGTCAGAACGGCAGTATGTTGATGGTGTCGGCGAGTGGGACGGCGGTGGTGGTTAAGTGAATGGGGCTGAGACAGCCCCGCATTTCGTTACACTTCATACGGGCTACTACATCCTATTCAAGTGCTGCAAGATATTACAAAAAAGAGCGCCTTGACCAATCGCATCATCAAGCGCTTTATGCGTATGCGGAAGTTCATCGAACCATTCTTTTGGCATATTCTTTTTTGAAGCTGATCTATAGTCAGATTGCAGCGCGACCATCGCCAATGTTTTTATGTCTAAAGCAGAATGCGAGAAAGGTGAATGACCCACAAACTTTATGAGATACCAATAGATAAACATAAAATCATAAGCAACTGGATAACCAACGAACACCAACTTTCCATTTAATGAATTAAGCCATTCGACATAATTTTTCATAGCGAATTCCGGCTTAACCAGATTACTACGACAATATGCCCAAGCTTCTGTTTGCATTTGCCACCATTTAGAAGTTTCCTCGTCCGCTACAGCACCGGACAAACACTCGAGGTTAACTTCAAATGTTGAGAGAAGCTGTTTGTCACGTGTATAAGCTGCCGATCCAAAACTTAACATGGAGTTTTGACCCGGAATAGGGCCATCTGCTTCGACATCTGTACTTATGTAAATTTCACTCTTCATCATATTTAACTTTTTTGCTTCGACCACGCCATTCTCACATTGAACCAAACTGAGCTTCAATTAACTTATAAAAAATTACTAATCAAAATTACTGAAAGATCATCCTGCAAGTTACCTGTTGTTTTTTTCGCAAGATCGGCAATCTGTATCGCCTCACAATCATTTGAAAGCAAATGTTTTATGTCGTTTCGATTTACATACTTGAATAGGCCATCGGAACCTAATAAAACATACTTCTCCAGATACATAGGACCAAATCCAATCGGTACACTTTTTCCGCTGCCTATGAGTGGTTTTAAGTATTGCATGGAGGTCAGCTCATAATCATATTCAAGGTTAAAAATCCACGCCTCCGAATCACCCACACTCGCACCAACAATTACACCATCCATAACCTTGCCAATTATAGCGGTAGCTTCACCTCCTTGCCGTTCATCCCACAATTCAATATCAACTTTTCGAAGAAAGGATTCGAAATCTTCAGGTACATCGAAGCCATCAATGCGCGTTAACTCTTCGAAAGCTTCAATAATATAAGCACTCGCCTGAGCACCCTGCCCTGTTCCACCAGCACCATCGGCAATACAAAACCATATGGATGACCCAATCTCCTTGATATACAAGGCATCATCACCGTTTTTGTTTCGCTGTTCCAAATAGCTGCTGAATTTGTACATAAGTAAATTGTTTTACATCAAAAGTCTGGAATCCAGATTGAATCATAACCTATTATTTTTTTATAAACAGATTCTATTTAAAAGAGGCCTTTGCACGAATCCATTTTTGTTTAATTTCACTTCGTCATCCCTGCGAAGGCAGGGATCCAGCCTTTGATTTCATTGAAATTTTTTAACTGCTGGATTAGCTTCGCTGGTCTGACGGCTGCCTTCGCAGGAATGACGATTAATTTTGATTCGTGCAAAACTCCCTAAAAAAACGGGCAGCCCCTTTTGGAAACTGCCCGTTTTACACCAATCATTTAATTCAATAACGCCAGCTGATCGCCCCCATTACACTACGCGGCGCACCATAGTTAGCTTGGCCCCATTGCGGGCTTAGCAAATATTTTTCGTCGGTGATGTTGTTGAGGTTGAGTGACAAAGTGAGATTTTGGGTCAGGCTGTAGCGGGCGAATAGATCCAGCAGTGCATAGTCGCCTTGTACTTTGGTGTTGCCGTAATAAATATCACTCTGCCAATTGAGTGCAGCACCCAGGCGCAATTCCGTCAACATTGGCAATTGATAAGCCGTGGCTAATTTGAATTGGTTTTTCGGAATAAAACGACGAGTGTTTTGGTTATTGTCGTCTTCCACTTTTATGTGGGTGTAACCGCTGCTGATATTTAAGCCTGTGAAAATTTCACCAGCCAATTCCAACTCATAGCCTTCACTTTCAAAACCGACACCGCGATACAGATTTAAACCCGATGTAGTATCACGACCTATCCATTCACCGAAATTTTCTTGCACGGATTCGAAACGAGCCAGTGTGAGAATTGATTTGCCATCAAATATTTCTTGCTTGATACCGAATTCGCGACTTTCACCACGCACAGCACCGAGTGGTTGCAATTCTGCATCAACCCATGCTTGTGGATTAAACACTTCGCTGTAACTTGCATAAAACATGGTGCCAGGAACAGTTTCATAAGTAATACCAAAATAAGGAACTGTTTCATCATCAGATGCAGCTTGTGGTGCGCCATAACTGATTCCGTCCTGATCAATATCAACTGTGCGCGCACCCAGTAAAAATGAAAGCTGATCATTCACGTGCAAGCGTGTTGAAAGATACCAGGATTTTTGATCCTGATTGATATCCGCTGATTGTGATGCAGCATCATAAACATCAAATTCCGGTAGTGGTGTTTTTCCATCAGTCCAGTCAGCACCTATAGGAGCATAATTCCATTCATCGGTATAAATTGAACGACCGGTTAAATGAATATCGGCAACATTAATTCCGGCGACCAATTCATGTTGCTGTCCCCAAAGTGAGAAACTACCGTTCACAAACAAATCGACAATTTCTTCTTTATCAGCGGCCTGATAAAGACTGGCGTGTGCGACCAATCCGGTTTCTGTTTGCGGATCAGGCGCGCCGGATAAATAAAGTGAAGTCCATTCACTATCCAATTTATTTTGTGTGTAGACAGCTTTTGCCATCCAGTTTTCAGATAAATCCTGTTCCAATTCAACGAAGCTACGATTTTGTTCAACGTCCTGATAAGCCCAATCCGGTGCGGTGTTAGTGGATATATCGTAATTCGTCAGTGAGCCATCATCATAAAATAACGGCAAAGCACCGGATGAGTTGCCATCACTGTGGCTATCGTTATTGCTGTGTCCCAAAGTTAATCGAGTGCTATCAGAAATATTCGCAGTAGCAATTCCATAAAATACTGTTAATTCTTTTCCGTAACGATCCAGATAGGAATCACCATCCTGATTTGCGACTACCAAACGGCCATTTAATTTTTCCGCAATAATTGGCCCGGCTATGTCGCCATCAACACGATATTGATTCCAACTTCCCAGGGAACCTGCGAGTGATGCTTGAAAATTTTCGGTTGGACGCTTGCGTAAATAATTAATGGTTGCTGATGGATTCGCCAAACCGGTAATCAAACCGGTTGCACCTTTTACTACTTCGACTTGCTCGTAAATCGCCGTGTCTTCGTGACCTTGCGTCAACCCATAAGAAAACGGAACACCCATACCATCGGTTTGAAAATTCACTATGTCGAAACCGCGCGCTGTGTAATAAGTACGGCCGGTTTCAACCTGCTCAACCGTGACACCGGGAACATAAGTCAGCAATGAATTCACTTCCCGCAGCGAGAAATCCTCAATCTGGTCACGCGAAATTACCGATACCACTTGCGGCGTTTCCAACAGAGTCAAATTCAGCTTGGTCGCCGTTTTGGTTTCCTCGGCTTCGCCATAAATATAAACAGTCTCAATATTGGACTGCGCATAGGTACTGCCACAGGCAATAACCAGACTTGAAATCGCAACTGCCAATCGGGATTTTTGGATAAATAAGGACTTGGAAGGCATTGGGTAGAGGCTCCTGTAATAATTTTGGCGACATCATACAAATGATAATCATTATTATCTAGTCTTTTGTTTGCATTTATGTAAAATGGCGCCAATCCATCCGATTAATGAGACTAGTCATATGCCAAAGCCACTGTTTACAACCAAACCTCTTGCCAGCGTTATAAGCACCATCACTTTAGGCGTGATGCTCGCAACCTCCCCCAATACATGGGCGCAAGAAAAACAGGAAGCCTCGGAAAAATCCGAAATGCCTGTCAAACGACTGAACACGGTAAAAGTCAGTGCTGATGCTGAGTCGTCAGATTCACATCTTGATTATTTGAAAAAAGAAAGTGACACCAGAGCTCTGGGTAATAAGACTGTTCTGGACACGCCCTTTTCTATCACAGTGGTTGAGAGCGATGAAATTATTGAACGCGGAGCCAAATCCATCGGACAAATATTTGTTAATGACGCTTCGGTTTATGCGCCAACACCTTCCGCACAAACGGATTGGTGGGGAACACAAATTCGTGGTTTGCCTGTGCGTAATTTTTATGTCGATGATATTCCCATGCTGTTGTATTGGGGTGGCGATTTTCCAATCGAAGCGGCAGAAAGTGTAACCGCACTGAAAGGATTGACAGGATTTATGTACGGTTTTGGTGAACCTGGAGGCGCAATCAGTTACAAAATAAAAAGGCCGACAGAAAATCCTGAAACATTTTTGAATTTTGGTTATCGCAATCCGGGTTTGTTGTCTGCTCATGTGGATACCAGTCACAACATAGGTGATGATTTTGCGTTGCGTGCCAATCTCGCAACAGAACAAGGTACTTCCTACAACGAAAGTGAAACTGATCGAACACTTGCAACTCTTTCTCTTGATAAAAATTTTGGGGAATCAGTCAACTGGTTTACCAGTCTGGTTTACGAGAAAAAAAGGCTTGAAGCTGAACCATTTCAGTTTTATTTTTCTGAATATGATGTTCAAGGTAGCAATGGAAAGTTACCAAAAGTGAATTACGATTACGATGATTTCAACATCGACAATTCTTACTACGATACAGAAACCCTGATGGCATCTACAGGTGTGGAGTGGCAACTCAATAAAAATTGGAATCTCGCATACAAAATTGGTTTTTCACGCAAAGATCATCACTCCAATAAATCATTTGCTTATCTACAAAATAGAGAAGGTGACTATGAAGGTTACGCTTATAATTTTTCAGGCGAACTGGATAATTTTTTCAATCAAGCTATGTTGCAAGGCATTATTTCTACCAACGATATAGAGCATGAATTGGCGATAGGAATAGGTGCACAAAAAGCAACTGATAGCTGGGGCGAGTGGTATTGGGAAAATGATTTCAATGGGAACATCCATCAGGAACAAACTTTCCGTATTACCAGAACACCGGATTTTTCAGTAGAAGACAAACCCAGTTACGAAACCAATCAACACTATGCATTTGCCAGTGACACTATTCATTTTAATGAACATTGGCAAACTATCATCGGATTTCGTTTTACACACTATGATCTGGAAAGTTTAAATGGAATTCCTGGTTACAGCACTAAAGAAACCAGCCCTACTTTAGCGATAATTTACAAACCAGACGATGAAACCAGTTTTTATGGAAGTTATGTTGAAGGACTTGAGCCAGGCACTAGCGTTGGGGACAATTACGCGAACCAAGGCACAGTTCTTGATGCAACTGTTTCCGAACAATATGAAGCAGGTGTCAAAATCGCAAAAGGTAAATTTAATTACACTGCTGCACTCTTTCGTATTGAAAGAGTTAGCCAAATAGATGTGATGCGTGGTGCAGAACGATATTTGACACAAGATGGACTGGAAACATATGAAGGTATTGAGCTGTCCACTGCTTATCAATTTACAGATAACTTAAACCTCGGATTGGGTGCAGTTTATCTGGATGGCACGATTGAAAATGTTTCAGCTGCAAACGCTGCACGCGAGGGCAACGACCCTGCCTATGCATCCGATTGGCAAGTGGTTGGAAATTTTAAATACAAATTACCTGTGATCCAGGGGCTGACACTCC
Organism: uncultured Cellvibrio sp.; assembly: GCA_946481095.1. The sequence continues at coordinate 5,493 of CAMLML010000084.1, read as the reverse complement.
ATGGCAACGCGCGTTACTTCGGCGATTCCTACACCAGCACCGACAACAATTTGAAAGTACCGGGTTATACTCTCATCAATGCAGGAGCCAATTACGAATTTAAAATTCAGGACAAACTCTGGATCCTGAATGCCAATATCAATAACCTGTTAAATGAAAAATATTGGGCAGGCGGTGGCTGGTCATCCGGGAATATGGGCGAAGCACGCAATATTTCATTGAGCCTTAACACGAGCTTCTAATCATTTTATGAAATCCCAATATTCTATGCACAACCAGAAAAGTGAAATGACACCCATTTAACTGTCATTAAATATTCACATTTATCTGCTAGGTGAGCTGCTAACCTTGTGTCATAGCCATAAGAAATTACCGATTCTTATGGCTTTTCATTTTTTACACGAGGATTTATCACAATGAAAACAACAATTCTTTCTGTTTTGCGTCCGCTTGTTTTATTGAGCACCCTGCTCTCCCTTTCTGCTTATGCAACCGCTTATTCACCCGCGAGCTTTGGCAATGCTGCCGAAACTTTAAAAAAATCGGTTACCTTGCCTGCCAGTTTTGGCGAGGGTGTAAAAACAGTTGCGGTCTATTGCCAGGCGGACGTAATGACAACCGGCAACATAAATCAAGTAACCTGTTACGAAAACAGCCCACTGGTTTCCATGCAGTCGGTCACCGAATCGGCTTTGAAGTCAGCCACTTTTTCACCCGCTGCGATTGACGGCAAAACTGTTCCGGTGCGCATGCAGTTCCGTGTAGTTTATTCGCTGAGCAATTCACAAGCGCCGATAACACTTTTGCCAAACCTCGGTACTTTACAAGCACAATACGGTGCAGATTATGTCGCACCACAAGAGCGTTTGGATCAGGGTTCCTGGTATGTGCAATACAGCAGCGATTCACGCAGCACAGGCAAACCTTTCTTTGCTGATTCAAAATTAACTCGCGTTATGGCAAAAGTAGAAGTCGATGGCAACGTGGAATCGGTTAGCACTTTAGAAGCTGCACTGCGTAAAAAAGCCGATGCGGGCAATATCGAATCCGCTTTGAAAAAATCACAATTCATTCCCGGTTTTGTTGCTAACAAACCGGTTGCTATGCATTACATCGCCGTTGTGAATTACAAAAAATAATTTCACAAAAGCTATAACGAAAAACGCCCAACCTGTGTTGGGCGTTTTTTTGTAAATCAGTATTTCACAAAGCCTAATCAATGACCTTTATTGGCTTGGTCTGATTTGTTTCGGGTCGCCCACAAGCTCGCAATAACACTGCCACCAATCAAGGTCACAATCACCCCGAGCGATAGCGCAACTGGCAAGTGATACCAGTTAGCCATCAACATTTTGCAACCAATAAACACCAACACCAGTGCCAAACCGTATTTCAACAGATGGAATCGGTCGGCGACATCTGCCAATAAAAAGTACAAAGCACGCAAACCCAGTATCGCGAAAATATTGGAGGTGGCGACAATAAAGGGATCTGTAGTAATAGCAAAAATTGCCGGAATAGAATCCACCGCAAATACCAGATCGGTAAATTCAATTAACAACAAGACTAAAAACAGCGGCGTGAAATATTTAACACCCAGTTTAATCACCACAAATTTTTCGCCGTGATAATCCGGTGTCATGCGGAGATACTTTCTCGCCAGAACCACCACCGAATTTTTCTCCAGGTCAGGCGCATGATTGGCGAAAAATAACATCCTGACACCTGTAATCAGCAAAAACACACCAAATACATAGAGTATCCAGGAAAATTCTTTGATGGCCCAACTGCCAAGCAATATCATGATAATCCGCATGACGATTGCGCCCAACACACCGTAAATCAGTACCCGCCGTTGATATTCCGCTGGCACATGAAAGGCTGAAAAAATAAGCAGGAAAACGAAAATGTTGTCAACCGACAAGGATTTTTCGATTAAATAGCCGGTTAAAAATTCCAGCCCTTTTTGATCGGCAACTTCACGCCCATAGTTTTCAAGTAAATACCACCAAAGGCCGATGTTAAACGCTATGGCTAACGAGAACCAAAGCAGTGACCAGGCCGCAGCTTCTTTCACACTGACTTTATGCGCTTTGTTACCACCAAATACAAAAATGTCCAGCAGCAACATTAATAGCACAAAAATTAAAAATCCCGCCCACCATTCCCATCCTGCAAAATATCCTGCATTCATATCAACTTTCCCCCGATCATTAAGTTATACCCAGTTACTCACTTTTGCTTTGTTCAGTCTTTTTTCGATTCGCGACTATCACAATAAAATAATAGGCAACTGCCAGGGCTAAAATCACAACACCCGTCGCATAGACGTATTGATGATCCATTTCGTTGAAATCAAAAATGATCACTTTTCTCGATGCCGCCATTAATGCGGTGCCAATGACAATCTCGACTGCCAATCGCGGATTATGATTTTCCTGCGCGTAGAGAATCAGGTTGTGGTAAATCTCGATGGCAATTAACACCGCCATAAATGCACCAAAGGTGGCGAAAATATCTTTGATCTCCAGCAGCATAAATGGCGGTTGCATCAAACGCTGGTAAAGCACGTAGACAATATCGGCGACGCCCCAAATAATGACAAACACCATGATGATCGCAATCAGCACTGACACTTTGCGTATTGCTTTACCCATCAGATTAATCAATCGTGAATTTTCAATATTCATTTTGTTTGCTCCATTCATGCGTTAAAAACAAGATAACCAAAGCGTGAATTGATAATAAATAGGTATGCCCACCAAAATATTAAATGGAAAAGTCACACCCAGTGACGACAACATCGCAAGACCTATGTCGGCATCTTTAATCGCTCGCGAAATCGCGGCAGGTGCTGCAATGTAAGAAGCACTTGCTACCAGTGTGCCGAAAATAAATACGCTGCCTTGTGGTAGATCGAGCAGGCAACCAATAAAAATCCCGATAAATGCGAGACAACAAGGTGCGAGTAAGGCGAAGATCATTAATCGCCAATGACGAAGGGGTAAGGGATATAAATATTTTGCTGTGCAACGCCCCATCTCTAACAAAAATAATGCGAGCAGTGCTTTAAATCCGCCGATAAAAACTGACGACACTTCTTTGCTGGCCTCAGGGCCGTACCAACAACCAATCACCACACCACCGGTCAATAACAACACGCCGCGACTGGTGAGTGCTTCGTGCCAAATACTGGAAATGGATTGTTGGTTGTGCGTGAGTTTTCTGTGCAACACAATCGCGGTGACTATCGCGGGCAATTCCAACAACACCAGATATAAAGTGGTTTGTGGTGCGACAGTTAAATTATTGAATTCTGCATAAGCCAGTGCGACCGCAAAAGTACCGGCACTGGCGGATCCATAATGTGCTGCCAGGCTGGCGCTGTTGGATTGGGACAAAAGTACGAATTTACGTAGTACTGGATAGAGCAATAAAGGAATCAATGCGCCCAGGCTCACCACCAATAAAATGTCCGGCAATAAGGCCCAACTTAATTGGCCATGCAGGGCAAATCCGCCTTTTAACCCGAGGGTCAGCATCAATAAAATACTCAGGGTATCGTAAGCCGCTTGGGGCACTTTCAAGTCCGACTTGGCGACCCCGGCCAACAATCCCAACAAGAAAAACACTATGACTATATCGAGCACAGAACCACTCCTCTGACGAAATTCGCGGCCATTCTTGCCTGATTGCACAATAGATGATAATTAATGTTCATGATTTTTATTATTGATGATCATCTATATATGAGGCCAAAAGTACCCAATGAACGTTCGTCACCTCACATTTCGTTTGTTACAGGTTTACATAGCGGTAGTCAGGACTGGCTCTATCTCGGCAGCGGCCAGCCAATTGCACCTGACACAACCCACGGTTTCCCAACAAATCAAACGCCTGACTGAAGCGGTTGGGCAAGAGCTGCTGGAATTAAAAGAAGGCCGCTACACTACCAGTCATGTGGGGCGTGAACTTTACAACGCAGCGGTCAATGCCCTCGCCTGTTTTGATGATTTCAATTTATTTTTGGATGAATCGCGTCAGGGAATTAAAGGGCATATCCATATAGGTGTGGTGACCACTGCAAAATATTTATTGGCACCGATACTGGCGGCCTTTTCAAAGGATTTTCCCGATGTGCAAATCACCTTTAATATCGGCAACCGCGGCGACATAGTGAAGCGTTTTGAAAATCAGTTGGACGATTTATTTCTGTTTAGTCATCCACCGACCGGTGATAAAGTGATTCGCGGGCGTTTTTTGCGCAATCCACTGGTGGTGATAACACCGATTGATCACTGGTCACTCACACGAAAAAAAATTACCTTTCCCGAATTGTTGTCAGAACGATTTTTAATGCGCGAACAAGGCAGCGCCACCCGCATGGTGTTTGAGAACTGGCTGCGCGAGCAAAATTATCAACTCAACAAAACCATGCAAATCGAAAGTAATGAAGTCATTCGTATGAGTGTTGAAAATGGTTTGGGATTAGCTGTTTTATCCGAGCATAGTTTGGCACAATCGCAAGCGCGAATTGGTGTGCTCAAACCGGAGGGGTTTCCACTCTTGAGCCACTGGTATCTGGTACGACATGCAGATCGTCACCCAACCGCTGCTACCCGTAACCTGGTGGAGTTTATTCGCAAAAATCTTTCACACTGGATGGCCGCTGATTATATTCGTAATGAGCTGGATGATTTTTTGTAATGACAGTATTTTTTCAGAGGTTTAATCCATGCAACGCGAGATAATCTCGGTCACCCAACTCAATCGCCGCGCGCGTCAATTACTCGAAACCCAATTTGCGTTGCTCTGGGTTGAAGGTGAATTATCCAATGTCTCGGTGCCTTCATCCGGCCACTGGTATTTCACGTTGAAAGATAGTGGCGCTCAAGTGCGTTGCGCCATGTTTCGCAATCGCAATATGACCGTAAAATTCAAACCGCAACAGGGCATGCAAGTAGTGATTCGCGCACGCGTCAGTTTGTATGAAGAGCGCGGCGATTATCAAATTATTGCCGAGCATATGGAAGAAGCCGGCACCGGTGCTTTGCAACGACAATTTGAAGCATTGAAAAATAAATTAATGCAAGAAGGATTATTTGCAGATGCGCGCAAAAAATCCTTACCGAAAATGCCACAACATATAGCGGTGATCACCTCACCTACCGGCGCTGCCATACGCGATATTTTGCATGTACTCGACCGACGTTTTGCATCAATTCCGGTCAGCATCATTCCGGTTGCTGTACAAGGAAAAGACGCCGCGCCACAAATTGTTAAAGCATTGGACATGGCAAACCGCAGCAAATTATTTGACGTGATTATCCTCGGGCGCGGCGGTGGTTCGTTAGAAGACCTTTGGGCCTTTAACGAAGAAATCGTCGCTCGCGCAATTGCAGCAAGTCAAATCCCGGTGATCAGCGCCGTGGGGCACGAGACCGATTTTACTATCGCCGATTTTGTAGCGGATCTACGCGCACCTACACCCTC
>CAMLML010000083.1 GCA_946481095.1 uncultured Cellvibrio sp. | reverse complement strand
GACTCGAAGGCCAACGCAAGGCCGATCTTGGAAATGGTTATTTTCTCAACCCGATCATGGCAGGCGATCACCCGGATCCCAGTATTTTGAAAGACGGGGATGACTACTACATGACATTTTCCTCTTTTGAAGCCTATCCCGGATTGATCATCTGGCACTCAAAAGATTTGATTAACTGGCAGCCTTTAGGCCCCAGTCTTAAAAAATATATTGGCAGCGTATGGGCTCCCGAGCTGACGAAACACAATGGTCGCTATTATCTTTACATCCCCGCCAAATTACCCGGCAACAACAATATTTATGTTATTTGGGCTGACAATATTCGAGGTCCCTGGTCTGACCCTGTCGCACTGAACAATGACCGCATAGATCCGGGGCATATTGTGGGTGAGGACGGAAAACGCTATTTATTTTTATCACACGGCGACAGGGTACAACTCAGTGATGACGGCTTAAGCATTCAAGGCGCAATGGAACATGTCTACGATGGATGGAAATATCCTCAGGAATGGGACGTAGAAAGTTATGCGCAGGAAGGACCCAAAATGATGAAGCGCGGCGATTACTTCTATATGACCCTGGCACTGGGTGGTACCGCCGGTCCTCCAACTGGTCATATGGTGGTTTCTGCCCGATCCAAATCTATCCACGGCCCCTGGGAAAACTCGCCCTACAATCCGATTATCCGTACTGAATCCCCGGCTGAAAAATGGTGGTCAAAAGGTCATGCCACTTTGGTTGAAGGCCCAACCAGTAACGACTGGTACATGATGTACCACGCCTATGAAAACGGTTTTCACACGCTGGGCCGACAAGCCATGATGGAACCCATCGAATGGACAAAAGATGGCTGGTTCAAAGCCAGGGGAGTCGATGCAGGCAAGCCCATCCGCAAGCCCAAAGGCGGTAAAGCCCTGCCCCATGGCATGGCGCTTTCTGATGACTTCCTGAGTAATAAATTCGGCATTCAGTGGAGTTTTTTTCGTGGAGATATCACTGAAAACCAACGGGTACACTACATCAACGGTTCCCTGCAATTAGCCGCAAAAGGAACTTCCCCCGCCAATAGTTCCCCACTCACTTTTATCGCTGGCGATCAGGCTTATCAATTCGAAGTGGATATGGATATTGATCCGGATGCCCAGGGTGGTGCCCTGCTGTTCTACAACGACAAACTCTATGCAGGTGTAGGTATTAATAAAAACGGCATGGTGTTACATCGTTACGGTATGGATCAACGCACCACACCAAAACCACCCGGTATGGGCAACAGATTGCGCATACGCGTCACCAACAACCGTCATATCCTGACCATCCACACCAGTACCGATCTGGGCAAAACCTGGATCAAATACGAAACACAAATGGAAGTGTCCGGATATCACCACAATGTGGCTTATGGGTTTATGAGCTTGCGACCAGCGATTTATGCTGCCGGAAAAGGCAAAGTGCGCTTCGGTAATTTCAAGTATCGCGCCTTGCCATAATGGTCAATCGGGGATTTTCGATATATTGAAAATCCCCCTGGCACCCGGAATGCCTTTCTGTATGCAGCAGATCCCAAATACAAAAGATTTTCTTTCTACCCCGCTGCTTTCATCTGAATAAAAATGCAAGAATGCCGTTCGATTCTGCGGAATCATTTATTCCAACAATAAAAAATTATCTGCAATTACAGGTCAAAACCAATTCATTACCTGACATTTAGCAATTAATACTTAACAACTCTGTTTGCTTAATTATCAATTTGTTAATTGTGCGTATACATCTCTTTATTATTAACCTCAGCTGGGGGTATAGATTGAAACGTCAATTCATCATTTCAATAAAAATAATCGGTATTTTCATCAGCATCTTATTGGCCAGCTGCAACTCCCGCGATGAAAATGCCAAAATTACCGTGATCAATCCCGATTATATTGGCAGCCTGTATGACGAAAAAAACCATCGCTTCTGGCTCTGGGGAAGTGATGGCAACCTGCGTTGGTCTGATAATGGAAATGTGTGGCACAACATAACAACAGACACATCGGCTTCTGTTCTTGATCTGGTAAGAGATGGGACTTCCGATCTAATGCTGGCTCTCACTGCTGAAGGCAGAATATTGCGCTCCGAAAATGCCGGTAAAAACTGGCAAGTGATTACAATTGCCGATATCAAAACAGTTAAAAAATTAATTTATCTTCAAGCATTCAAGCGCTGGTTTTTGTTAGGCGACAAAGGGAAATTATGGGCATCGAAAGATCAGGGAATTAAATGGAATTCAATTAATTTGCCGGAATCGTTTGCTGAATATTCTATTGAATCCATGACCCTGACTGCCGATAAAAAACGTTTGCTTATTGGTGGTCAAGCCGGTTTGACAGGCTATTCCGATGATCAGGGTGATTCCTGGCACATCAGCAAACTGGATATGGAAACACCTGTTACCGGATTTTATCTGGCAGGTGATCGTGTCATTGCAACATCAGCCTACGGGAAATTTTTAACATCCGACGCTTCAGGTACAGACTGGGCACTGCTGGAAACCGATGGCAAGGCATTTTTTACTGACGGTATTTATTTACCTGAAACTGATGTCATGCTGATCACAACACACAACGGAAACTTACTGCGCGGAACCGAGCACGCCACTCGATGGCAAATGGCCAGTATCCCCTACCGAAATAGTCTGAATTATTTAACGCGCATCCAAAAAGATCCTTCAGGCTTACTGCGCATTGTGGGTCACGCAGGCACTCATTTAACTTCAACCGATTCAGGTCAAACCTGGCAAGCACAACATGAATCATCCAGTTTTTATTTTGAAAATATTCAACACAACTCTGATAACACCTGGGTTGGTTTCGGCAGAAATGGATTACTGGGAATCAGCGATGATCAAGGTTCAAAATGGACAACGTTATTTCCACAAACGGATATGTACATACGCGAAGCCTTATTGACCCCAAAGGGCAGCTGGATTCTTGCGGGGGAATTGGGTGTGATACTTCGCTCTGACAACAAAGGGAAAGATTGGCAACAAATAGCGGTTGAATACAACGATCCGGTGACGCCTCCCAGCTACAGGGCACTGGTTATGTCACCTGATAAACGATCGATACTCGCAGCCGGCCCCACGGGAAGCATCTTGCGATCAACAGATGACGGGCGGAATTGGCAAACTGTTTACTACAGTGTTTTTGATGAAGGTGAAGCATTTACTGATCTCAAAGTTGATAGCCAATCAGGAAAAATAATCGCACTGGAGGCTTGGGGTCGGCACAAAATCTCTATTGATAACGGTCTCAGTTGGATCTCACTGGAAAAGCATCAAGACGAACGCGCTCTTTGGCAACTGGCATTTCTGGCAAAACACAAAGATCAGCCCGCGATCTGGTTAAGTGCAGGTCAGGCCGGATTGATTGCCACCAGCCACGACGGTGAACATTGGCAAACTGTGGATGTGGATAATGTAGATTGGTTTGGTGTTTATGCAGATGAAGCAAACCAACATCTATTTCTGATAGGCGCCCTGGGCGTAATCTATCGCTCTGCAGACAGGGGACAATCCTGGCAACCGCAAACAACGCCCACTGATTCCGACTTGCGACGCATGCTGAGCCCCGCCAACACCAATATTCTTCTGGCCGTAGGTGCTGATGGTGTAATACTCAGATCGACTGATCAGGGTGACCACTGGAGCCTGGTTGATTCGGGAATCAAAGATGAAATTCGCCATTTGGAAGCCGACTCTCAAGGCAATATTTATGCAGTTGCCAAAGGCGGACAATTGCTCCTGTCAAAAGACACAGGTCAAACCTGGGAAATAATAAAAACCCAAACACAAGCAGGACTAAGAGATTTGATTATTGATCAAGATGCAATCCTGGTCACAGGACAACGCATTTCGGTGATCAGAAAATAAATCCAATTCGTCGTCCCTGTGAATAATCACCTGCAATAAGAAATCCTTAAGCAGAAATAAAAAAACGCCGGCTGACCGGCGTTTTTTTATTCAGTTACTACCCAACCAATTAATAGTTAGTGTTACCTGAACCAGTACAGCTTGCCCAATTACCAATACACAAACTGCCTGAATTACGGAGACGGCTGTTGGTTAATCTTGCTGTACTGCTTGAACTATCAGTACGGAAAATACCTTCACCCATATTGGAGATTTGGCAACGATCAACACTTACAACTATCTTGAAGGTTGTACCACCGTTTTGACGCAAGAATTTACCCATGCTGTCAACAACGCAGTTAGACACATTCAAAGTAGAAGCAGCGTTCACTTGAATGAATTTGTCTGAACCAGAGTAACCGCTGATATTGCTGGCATTCACTGTACCTGATGATTTAATCGTGAATGCGTCTTCACCCACATTGGTCCAACGAACATTGTTGATGTTGCCTCCGTTATAGAAGTGAATACCATCAGCAGCATTGTTACCCAGAACAACATTGCGTAAAGTTGCACCGTTCTCTACACGGAACACCGGATCCTGACCTTCACTTTGGCTGCCATCGCCCAATGCACTGGTAGCATTAAACACTCTACAACCACCATCATAGGTACCACTGGTCACGCGAATAGTTGAGGCCACGCTGGTGGTAGAACCATTGGAACAAGTTGCACCGGTAATACTGCCGCTACCACCACCGCCCGAGCTACTGCTACTGCCACTACCACCCCCACTGCCAGAGGGAGTTGCCGATGCTGCATTGGAGTTATACCAGTTGCCATCAGTAAGGCGATATTTCACCCAGAAATAATAAGTAGTACCGTTACTAAGCCCTGTCGCTGTGTAACTAGTAGCACTGGCACTCAAGCTGGCAATACGTACACGACCATTGGGATCTGAATCTGTATCCCGATAAATTTCCAATGCATTGGCATTACTGATACTGGACCAGTTTAATGAAACACTGCCATTACCTGCAGAAGCGTTGATCCCCACACTTCCACCACCGCTACCGGGTGCAGAAGATGAGCTACTGGTAGCACCGCCCGATCCGGAAGAAGGGATAGAACACTCTTTCACAGACTTGGACGGAATAGGATCAGATCCAAAAGTGGCCACAGAACAAGAAAAACTACCATTCAGAATTTTATAAACAAAACTACCCGATGCACCAAAAGCGACATTGGTTGATCCTGTGACTGTACAGGTTTGGCCAATTTTACAAATAGTGACGTAACCATCAGGACGGTTGGCAGCAGCAAATGCGTTGGCTGCGACCCCTATCAGAGCAGCTGCAATAAAAGTTTTTTTTAACATGATTCAATCCACCTGGTTAGTTAATAGGAGAGGATTGACCGATACACCATTCTGCGTAAAGGAAGGGACTACTTTTCCAGTAACACACAGCAGTTATATTTATTAACGCTTATGTACTACATCAAGCTATGGATGAACTTACTCCTGTTTTTTCTGAAAACCAGAATTTTTGATGCCACCTGTAATTTTTTCGTAAAAAAAATGACGCAATTAACACCATTTCTTTGCTTGAATAAAAAATTTATGGAAATAAAAAACGCCGGCTAACCGGCGTCTTTTTATTCAGTTATTACCAACTAATTAGTAGTTAGTGTTGCCTGAACCAGTACAGCTTGCCCACTTACCAATACACATAGTGCCTGAGTTGCGCAGACGGCTGTTGGTCAATCTTGCTGTACTGCTTGAACTATCAGTACGGAAAATACCTTCACCCATATTGGAGATTTGGCAACGATCAACACTTACAACTATCTTGAAGGTTGTACCTCCGTTTTGACGCAAGAATTTACCCATGCTGTCAACGATACAGTTAGATACATTCAAAGTAGAAGCAGCGTTCACCTGAATGAATTTGTCTGAACCGGCATAACCGGAAATATTAGACACGTTAACAGTACCGGAAGACTTAATCGTCATAGCGTCTTCACCCACATTAGTCCAACGAACGTTGCTAACGTTAGCGCCGTTGTAGTAGTGAATACCATCAGCTGCGTTGTTACCGAAAATCACGTTCTTCAAGGTTGCGCCGTTCTCTACGCGGAACACTGGAGATTGACCTTCGCTTTGGCTGCCATCACCCAATGCACTGGTAGCATTGAAAGTCTTACAACCGCCATCATAAGTACCGCTGGTGACTTTGATAGTTGAACTTACGCTGGTAGTACCAGTTGAGTTACAAGTTGCACCAGTGATGCTACCGCTTCCACCGCCACCGCCAGTTGAACTGCTGCTATTACCGCCACCACCAGTTGAGCTGGATGAAGACGAAGAAGTAGTACCGCCTGAACCACTCTTGGGGATAGAGCATTCTTTTACTGATTTTGAAGGGATTGGATCTGATCCAAAAGTGGAAACGCTACAAGAGAAAGATCCATTTAACACTTTGTATACGAACGCGCCTGAAGCACCAAACGCTACGTTAGTAGACTGGGTAACAGAACAGGTTTGACCAATTTTACATATAGTCACATATCCATCAGGACGGTTAGAGGCAGAAAATGCGCTTGTTGCGCAACCTAAAAGTGCAACTGCTATAAGAGTTTTCTTCAACATAGTTTCAATCTCGTCTAGTTAATATTAATAGATGACGGACTGACCGAGATGCCATTCTGCAATGCAAGGAAGATACGACTTTTTCCAGTAACACAAAGCAGTGTTATTTTTATTAGCGCTTAGGTACTACATAAAGCTGGCAAGCAAACTACACCTGTTTTTTTATGAATACCAGATTTTTTGACGCCACCCCTCAAATTTTTTTCAGGAAATGGGAATGTTTAACACACTTTTTTCCAACGGCGTTCACTTTTTCGATTTCCGGGTATTTTTTAGATGTTTGCGCGATCATTAATGCGCCACCATTGAATAAGTTTCGACTATCCTGTCTCAAGCAACATTTTTCCAAATTCAAATAGAATAAAAGCGCATATAAGTGCCAAAAACCATTTTGTCTGCTAAGATTGCGCTAACAGCACGTTTTTATTGTCAACAGGTTTGCTCCAAATCAAATAACCAAGGCAAAAATAGCATAATAATTACTGTGCAATATCGAAGTAGTCTTGCATTACTTTAATAAAAATAACGTTTTTCTCGATTGATTGCGCAAACAGATACCCTATTTCATTCAACATGGCCAATGTTTGCTCGGCATCATAATAACAACGGGGAACTTGAAAATGATTAAAACACTTTTGGTCTATGCTCATTTGATTGCCGCTTGTCTTTCAGTCGGCATACTACTGATTCAGGATATTTCTCTTGCCAAATTTCGTGGTCGCGCACTGGATAAGGAAGCGATTGAAACCCTGAAACGAAATGCACAAATTGTCAGTCTTGCATTGGTGGCTTTATGGTTAAGCGGCTTGGCAATTGTGGTCATGGGTTATATGGAAAATCCGGCTTATTTAATGAATCAAAAACTCTGGGCCAAATTCTCGGTAGTAGGAATACTCACCCTGAATGGAATTTTCCTGCATTACTATAGCTTCCCCATATTGGTTTCTTCTCGCGGCTTTTTGGGTTCAAGTCGTACAGAACAATTTTTTGTGCTGTTAACCGGCGTCATATCATTTACATCATGGCTCTACGCCTCCTACCTCGGTATAGCAAGACCCTGGAATAATGTTGCACCTTACACTTTTGTGATGGCTATTTATGGCGGCATCATGGTACTGACATTCATAGTTGCATTGGAATATTGGCGCGGACTTCGACGCACCACACCCAATGGTGTTGAATTGGCAATTCGTTAAATCACTCCAATTTTTTAGCACCGGATTGTAGCGCACAACCGGTGCTTGCCCCGGTTTGGATCGCCGCACTTATTCAAATATATTTGTGTTAGAGTCCCTGCTCATTTGTGCAATCTATTCGGGGTACCCATGAGTAATATTCATTTTATCGGTGGAGAAAAAGGCGGTGTCGGAAAATCAATGACATCGCGTTTGTTAGCGCAATATTTAATTGATACCGGTGTACCTTTTATTGGACTGGACTCTGACCAATCGCACAGAACTTTTTCGCGTTTCTACAGTGACTTTTCTTCACCATTAATTATTGATGATTACGACAGTCTCGATCAGTTAATAATTCTTGCGCAAGAAAATCCACAAAACGATTTAATTATCGATCTCGCTGCACAAACCTCTGCACGACTAGGTAAATGGATCGATGAAAGCGATGCGCTATCACTTCTTCAGGAATTGGATTGTCAGGTTTATTTGTGGCACGTAATGGATGACGGTGCAGACTCCATGAATTTATTAAATCATTTATTGAATCGTTATCCGCAAGATTTTATCAAAATTGTTGTTGTCACCAATTTAGGGCGCGGTGAGTGCTTTGAACATTTTGAACAATCAACCATTTATCAAAAAGCCAAAGAGCGGGATGCGATTTTTATTACTTTGGGGAAACTACAATCTCAATTAGCTGCCCGTATAGATTTCAGCAATACCAGCTTCTGGAGCGCTGCCAATAATATCGATGTAATGAATATTATCGAACGTTCCCGAGTACGAGTGTGGTTAAAAAATAATTATGCGCAGTTTGATAAATTGTCAGGGTGAAAGGTGGGCAATGCCCACCTTACTGCAATCGCTTACCTTCGAAGACAATTTTTTCGCCTTGTAGATGGCCGACTATTATCATTCCGGGTAAAAACTTTCCGGACAAAATATCTTGAGCCAGTGGATTCTCTATCCATTGTTGAATGGCACGTTTCAATGGACGCGCACCATAAACAGGGTCGAACCCCACTTCGGCCAATTGATTCATGGCAGCGTCATCCAACTCCAATGACAATTCGCGTTCGGCGAGACGTTTGCGTAACAAAGCCAATTGAATATCGGCAATGCCGCGAATTTGTTCGCGGCCAAGTGGATGGAAGACAACCACTTCATCGATACGGTTGATAAATTCCGGGCGGAAATGTCCAGACACCACTTCCATTACTGCATCTTTCATCGCGTTGTAACGGTTTTCGTTATTCAATGATGAATTTAATGCATCATTGATTGACGAATCAAAACTCACCGTATCGAACGATTTGTCTTCCGCCAATTCCTGAATACGATCCGAGCCTAAATTTGATGTCATCACAATAACTGTGTTGCGGAAATCCACAGTGCGGCCCTGGCCATCAGTCAATCGTCCGTCCTCCAATACTTGCAATAAAATATTGAACACATCCGGATGCGCTTTTTCAACTTCATCCAACAAAATGACGGAATAAGGTTTGCGACGAACCGCTTCTGTTAAATACCCACCTTCTTCATAACCGACATAACCCGGTGGCGCACCAATTAAACGGGCGACTGAATGTTTTTCCATAAATTCGGACATATCAATGCGTACCATGGCTTCGGATGTATCAAATAAAAATTCTGCCAGGGATTTGCACAATTCTGTTTTACCTACACCGGTTGGACCTAAAAATAAAAAAGATCCATTAGGGCGATTGGCATCAGACAAACCTGCACGTGAACGACGCACCGCATTGGCAACCGCAACAACCGCTTCGTGTTGACCAATTACACGTTTATGCAAAGATTCTTCCATGCGCAATAATTTTTCGCGCTCACCTTCCAGCATTTTTGAAACCGGAATACCTGTCCATTTGGAAACTACTTCAGCAATCTCTTCTTCCGTGACTTTATTACGCAGCAATTTCATCTCCATCATTTCTGCCTGGCTGGCCATATCCAATTGTTTTTCCAACGCAGGAATAATGCCGTATTGCAATTCCGACATACGCGCCAAATCACCTTTGCGACGTTTTTCTTCCAATTCCAAACGTGCTTGCTCCAATTGACTTTTAATTTCAACCGAACCTTGCAAGGCAGCTTTTTCAGCACGCCAGATTTCTTCGAGATCATTAAACTCGCGTTCGATTTTATCAATATCCTGATTAATTTTAGCCAAACGTTTTTTACTGGCCTCGTCTTCTTCTTTTTTCACGGCTTCGCGTTCAATTTTTAATTGAATCAAACGGCGCTCAAGCTTATCCATTTCTTCCGGCTTGGAATCAATCTCCATCCGAATACGACTGGCAGCTTCATCGATCAAATCAATCGCTTTATCCGGCAACTGGCGATCAGTAATGTAACGCTGGGATAATTTGGTGGCTGCGATAATTGCACCATCAGTGATATCTACTCCATGATGAACTTCGTAACGTTCTTTTAATCCGCGAAGAATCGCGATAGTGTCAGTTTCAGTCGGTTCATCTACCAACACTTTTTGGAATCGCCGTTCAAGTGCAGCGTCTTTCTCAATATATTTTCGATATTCATCCAGAGTAGTTGCGCCCACGCAATGCAATTCACCACGCGCCAATGCAGGCTTCAACATATTGCCAGCATCCATTGCACCTTCGCCTTTACCGGCGCCAACCATAGTGTGCAATTCATCAATAAATAAAATGATGCGACCTTCTTGCTTGCTGAGTTCATTGATAACGGATTTCAAACGTTCTTCAAATTCACCGCGAAATTTTGCACCGGCAAGTAACCCGCCCAAATCGAGCGAGAGTAAACGTTTATTTTTTAAACCTTCCGGTACCTCACCATTCACAATGCGTTGTGCAAGGCCTTCAACAATTGCCGTTTTACCCACACCCGGCTCACCAATTAATACCGGATTATTTTTGCTGCGACGTTGCAATACTTGAATAGTGCGACGAATTTCATCATCACGACCGATGACAGGATCAAGCTTTCCTGCTTCGGCGCGCGCAGTCAAATCAATCGTATACTTTTCGAGAGCCTGACGATTACCTTCCGAATCAGCATCATCAACTGTTTCGCCACCACGCACATTTTGAATCGCTTGTTGCAATCGTTGTACGTTGCCATGTTTTTTCAACAATTCACTCAGGCTGCCACCGGCATCACTCATGGCCATCAATAACACAGAATCGCTGGAAACAAATTTATCGCCAATTTTTTGCGCGTGACGATCAGCAAGATTTAATAATTTTCCCAATTCAGGTGATGCGTTAATGTCACCCGTAGGATTTTTAATACGTGGAAAATTCTCCAATTGCTGGATTAATGCTGTGCGTAATCCTGTCACATCAAAACCAGCCTGGTTCAATAACAGACGCACGCTGCCCGCACCTTTTTGATCCAACATCGCCAGCAACAAATGCGCTGGCTCAAGCTGCGAGTGATCCTGCCCCAAAGCTAATGACTGGGCATCCGATAAGGCGGTTTGCAATTGTGTAGTCAATCGATCAAGACGCATGATTTACCTTTTGATGTTGTTGAACTTCAAGTTAAACCAAACGTGGGGGCGAGCGGAGTGATTTCAAGCGGGCAATGGCCGCCCGCTGGTATTTATTTGTTTTGAATCAAATCTTTTGTTGAATGTTTAAAGACTAGGCCGTTTCATTCACCTGAAAAAACTTGATACTCAATGGGTAGTTTTTCACTACACCTTTGTTGGCATTAATCGAACCCATAATGATGAAAATGATCGAGCAAACAAACAAAGCAAATAACAACACAAATCCAACCAATATGAATACCAAAATCCAACTGACTATGGCGTAAATCAGTGAACTCAGTGCCCAATTCATCACCACTTTGCCTTGTTGATCGATATAGTCGTCGTCATTTTTACGCGATTGCCACATCACCAAAGGAATAATCAATCCCAACAAAGGAATCAGGATTGATGCAAATTGAGCAAGATGCATCATCATGGCGTAGTCGTAATTATTGGTTTTGATTTCAATAGGTTTGGGCGCTGGAACAGGATTGGACGCAGCCTCCGGCGCAGGATTCACAGGCTCACCCGCCAGAATTTTTTCTTTGGCACGCAGAAACTCTTCCTCTGTAATCATGCCTTTTTCTTTCAATTCGTTCAGCTTTTCGATTTGTTCAAGATTCATAACTTTTTTCCTTTGGAAGGACCGGGGTTTAATTAAACCAAATCAAACTCGCCATGCGACCAGTGACTCCATCGCGGCGGTAGGAATAATAAGTCTCTGCTTCACTAAATGTACAGGCTCCACCGCCATATATATTTTTGACGCCCAGTGAATCCAATTCAGCGCGAGCTAATGCATAAATATCGGCATAAAAATGCAATGGTCGTTTACCGGGCGAAAAAGCGGCGGCAATTTGTTCTGTGTGTTGCGTGGAGCGTGAAGATTCAAAAAAAGCTTCGAGTACATCCATACCCACTTCAAAATGTGCACGGGAAATCGCAGGGCCCAAATAAACGAGCAAGTCTGCTGGTGATGAATTAGATGAATTAAAAGTGGCGATGGTTTTTTCCAAAATCGATTGCGCCAGGCTACGCCAACCGCAATGCACAGCGGCAACTTGCGTGCCTTGTTTATCGCAAATCAATACCGGCAAACAATCCGCTGTCATCACTACACAAGCCAACCCTTTTTCACGGGAAAAACAGGCGTCGGCTGTTCTCACCCGGCCATCGGCTTGTGCCTCAACCACTTTATTGCCGTGAATTTGCTCCAACCATTGCGGCGTTTTTTGCAAACCTGATTGTTCAATTAATTTTTTTCGATTGGCATCAACCGCAGCAGGATCATCCTTCACATGAGTACCCATATTCCAACTGCGATAAATACCCTGGCTCACGCCACCATCGCGACAGGTAATTACGGAACGGATGTTAGTTGGAGCAGGCCAGTCGGGAGTGATAATCACCGCTCTTCCTCGTGTATATATCCCTTATCCAATGCATCCACCAAATTTTGAAAGTCTTCGGGCAAGGGTGCAGTCCATTCAACATATTCACCTGTGCCGGGATGCTCCAATCCCAAGCGGGCAGCGTGCAGGGCCTGCCGGGGGAAATTTTTCAAGGTATCAACCAAATGTTGGTTGGCGCCTTTGGGGATTCTGAAACGATTGCCGTAGGTTTGGTCACCAACCAACGGAAAACCTATATGCGCCATATGCACACGAATTTGATGGGTTCGCCCGGTTTCCAGATTGACCTTGATATGTGTGTGTTGCGGATAACGCTTGATGACCCGGTAATGGGTAACAGCGCGCTTTCCACCAGCACTCAACACGGCCATTAATTTACGTTGCATAGGGTGGCGCCCCATGGGTGCATTGACTGTTCCCCCACCGGTCATAGCACCCACTGCTATGGCTTGATATTCACGACTGACCGTTCTGTCAGCAAGTTGGGCGACCAGATCAGTGTGGGCTTCCAGCGTTTTGGCAACGACCATCAAGCCGGTTGTCTCTTTATCCAGTCGATGCACAATCCCCGCACGCGGCAAATTCACCAGATCGGGAACATGATGCAACAAGGCATTGACCAAAGTACCGGTGTAATTGCCCGCTGCCGGGTGTACAACCAAACCGGCTTGCTTGTTAATCACCAGTAAATCTTCATCTTCGTAGACGATATCCAGATCAATCTCTTCGGCTTCCCATTCACCCTGGGCTTCCAATTCAGCATCCAGTGACAAGGTCTCGCCGCCGATAATTTTGTCTTTGGGTTTGGCGATCCGGCCATCCAACTTGAGCTGCCCATCTTTAATCCAGGACTGCAAGCGCGACCGTGAAAAGTCAGGGAACAACTCGGACGCCACCTGGTCGAAGCGCATACCACTCATGGTGACGGGAACCTGAGCGCTTAATTGATAAACATCTTTCATGCAAAAACCTTTGTCAGTTCTGTTTCATCAGAACAGTGTTATAGGGGGTTGTATAAAATTTGGGATTCTCCGTTGGAGTCCTTCAATCTCTGTGTTTAAATACCGCGCCTGCTTTCTGACACGTTTTCCGACTATAAGAGTTAACCTATGCGAGTTTCAGCCTATCTTCTGCTTGTTGCCATTATCAGTCTTTGTGGCTGCTCATCCAAGAAAGAAGAATACACCACAGAAGCCGATCTTTACGAAGCAATTAATGAACAGCTGGAACGAAGCCAGTGGGAAACCGCCATCAAAAATCTCAACACTATGGAAGAGAATTTTCCTTTTGGCACCTATGCAGAACAATCACAACTGGAATTAATTTACGCCCATTACCAATCGGGTGAACCTGATGCAGCCATCGCGACAGCCAATCGATTTATTCGCCTGCACCCACAGCATCGAAATGTGGACTACGCCTATTATATGTTAGGCATGAGTTCATTCACCAAGGATTCCGGCATTCTTGATCGGGTTATGCCCGTTGATATTTCAAAACGTGACCCTGGTGCTGCAAGAGAGTCATTGGGTTACTTCACACAATTACTCAATCGTTTTCCGGATAGCCCCTATGCAGTTGATGCCAAAAAACGCATGTTGCATTTACGCAACCGTCTGGCACGCAATGAAATTCACGTCGCCAATTATTATTTCAAACGCGGAGCCTATGTTGCAGCCACAGCCCGCGGACGTTACGTACTTGAAAACTATCCTCAAACTCCTGCAATTCCTGATGCCCTCGCCGTGATGGTACAGGGTTACAGACTGTTGAAAATGCCTGCCCAGGCAAACGAAATGCTGGACATTTTAAAATTGAATTATCCCGATTATCCGGCAATCAAGACTGATGGTACTTTTGATGACCGCTACATGTACAACGACGGTAAAATTAATTGGGTAGCCTGGCTGACTTTGGGACTATTCAGTAAATATGAAATCTCCGGATTCGATACACGAGAATTGTATGATCCTGAATTTCGGAAAACACTGTCAGATGAAACTGTGGCAAAACCCAATTCATGATTGAAATGCCACAACATTTGCCCCAATTTAATGCACGAAAGTTTTCATGTGGCATCAATTGGGTGCGAAATTATAGATACCCTCAAGAGCCACTCTTTGAAAATCACTGCAACACAAGCCAATTGGCAACTTGGCGCTGCAATTGCAGTAGCGGATAGGTAATAACTGATTCGCACTCTGGGTGGTTTTAGGTATTAAGCAATTTGTTTTTACAAACTGAGTTTTTGTTTCTACAAACTGTAATAGAGAGCTAGGGTTCCGATTGTTTAGGCAATGTCTGGTCCGAGAGCTTTCGACCTTCAAGTCATAGCCTCTGGTTAATGAAGGTTACACGGCGGGATAAAAGCCCGGGAGATTGATTGGCCTAATCGCCAGAGTGCTCCCATATGCCGGTGTAATTTTTTACCTTGGAGGTTGTTCATGCTGTTTCAATCACGTCTCAAGAAAATTTCTCTCGCGCTTGCGCTTTCATTCACTGCCAGTATCGCTTCTGCGGCAGAACCTTTCAAAGTCTGTTGGTCGATTTATGTCGGTTGGATGCCATGGGGCTATGCTGACGAGAAAAAAATTGTCGATAAATGGGCGAAAAAATACGGCATCGAAATTGATGTAGTTCAAATCAATGATTATGTTGAGTCCATCAACCAATACACAGCTGGACAATTTGATGGCTGCGTCATGACTAACATGGATGCCCTGACCATTCCCGCCGCTGGTGGTGTTGATTCAACTGCGTTAATTATGGGTGACTTTTCCAACGGTAACGATGGCGTAGTATTAAAAGGCAAAAAAAGTTTGAAAGAAATCAAAGGACAAAATGTCAATTTGGTTGAATTAAGTGTGTCTCATTATCTACTCGCACGCGCATTGGAAACTGTCGGCATGAAAGAATCTGATGTAAAAGTCGTCAATACATCCGATGCCGATATGGTCGCCGTTTACGGCACCAAAGATGTCACTTCTGTTGTCACCTGGAACCCGCTGCTCAGCGAAATTTTAACGCAACCCAACAGCACCAAAGTTTTTGATTCATCACAAATCCCTGGTGAAATCATGGATCTGATGATAGTGAACACCGAAACTTTAAAGAAAAATCCTGCTCTTGGAAAAGCATTGGTTGGTGCATGGTATGAAATTATGTCAACCATGAGTGGATCAGATAAAAATGCCATAGCTGCCAAAACTTCCATGGCCACTGCATCAGGAACTGATCTCGCCGGATTCGAATCACAACTCGCCAGCACCAAAATGTTTTACACAGCGGCATCAGCTGTTGAATTTGTGAAGAGTGATGTTTTGTTATCCACCATGCAAAAAGTTGCCGAATTTTCTTTCAGCCACGGCTTGCTGGGTGAAGGCGCACCTGATGCAAAATTTATCGGAATAGAAGGGCCGAAAGGTGTTTATGGCGATAAAGGAAATATTAAATTGCGTTTCGATCCGACTTATATGCAAATGGCGGCGGATGGAAAGTTGTAAACAAACCCCCTCCTAACCCCCCCTTCGCAAGGGGGAGGAACTAGTCCCCTCTCCCCCCGGGAGAGGGCTAGGGTGAGGGAACTGTAAGCCAATTGCAGACTCCAGTATGAAACGACTACTCAACCTGACACCCACAAAACCCACCAAAATATTTTTGGCACTTTTGCCGTTTATTATTTTGTTTTTTGTTTATGTGTTTGCATCAGATGCACGTCTGGCAGAAAACGCAAAAGACAAATTGCTGCCCAGTTTTATGCAAATGGGTGAAGCCATTAATAATCTGGCTCTGGAACCCAGCAAGCGGACAGGAGAATATTTATTTTGGCAGGACACCTTCAGTAGCCTGCAAAGATTATTAACCGGAATTTTTATTGCTGCCGTGATTGGATTTATTTACGGTTTGATTAGCGGCAGCTTGCCTTTATTCAACGCACCTATGTCGCCCTTTATGACAGTGATCTCACTGATTCCACCTATGGCACTGCTACCCGTATTATTTATTGTGTTTGGGTTAGGTGAGCTGTCCAAAGTGGCCCTGATTATTATTGGTGTTGCACCCTTTATCGCACGCGATATTCAACAGGCTGCACAAAAAATTCCACGCGAGCAAATTATCAAAGCCCAGACACTGGGTGCATCAACATGGCAAGTATTACTGCGAGTCTATATTCCGCAGTTAACGCCCAATTTAATTTCAGCCGTTCGATTATCACTGGGTGCTGGCTGGCTGTTTTTAATTGCTGCTGAAGCCATTGCCTCAACCGATGGTTTGGGTTATCGCATTTTTCTGGTACGCCGTTATATGTCCATGGATATTATTCTGCCCTACGTAGCCTGGATTACGTTGCTTGCCTTTGTGATTGATCAATTACTGGCGTTATTAAGCAGGAAATGTTTTGCATGGAATCATCAAGAAGGTAACAAATAATGGCTGATACTCCCTTTATCCAGGCAATGAATCTCTGGAAAAAATACGGTGACAATGTAGTACTGGAACGCATTAATGTCAGTGTAAAAGCCGGTGAGTTTGTAACTTTACTCGGCACATCCGGTTGTGGAAAAAGTACATTTTTAAAAATGCTATTGGGAATGGAAACACCAACATCCGGTAAATTATTGTTGGATGGCAAACCTATTCCACCAGAACCCGACCAATCACGTGGCATAGTCTTTCAACAATATTCTGTATTTCCGCATTTAAACGTTTTGAACAATGTAATTATTGCTTGCGAATTCGAACAATCTCCCTTACTCGGAAAATTATTTGGAAAATCCAGAAAAGTTGTCGAAGAAAGGGCCAGACATTTATTAAATTCCGTGGGATTATCGCAAGCATTGAAAAAATATCCGCACGAGTTATCCGGTGGTATGCGACAACGCTTGGCGATTGCTCAAGCGCTAATTCGCCAACCGCGTGTTTTATTATTGGATGAACCTTTTGGTGCACTCGACCCCGGTATTCGCGCCGATATGCATCAATTAATTTTGCGTTTGTGGAAAGAACATCAACTCACCGTATTTATGGTGACGCACGATTTACGTGAAGGTTTTTATCTCGGCACTCGCCTGTGGGTGTTTGATAAATTACGTCATGATCCACAGGCGCCCAATGCTTATGGTGCTGGCATCACCTATGATTTGGCTCTCGGCGAATCGCGAAATGCTATTCCAACTGAAATTGAATCCATTATGAAAAAAGAACAGGAACCCAGTGTATGAGTCGCATTGTGTACACCACTCAATTACCGGGCAACGGCCATTGGTCGCTCGAATTGCGTCGTGGCAGTTTAATGAAAATTACCGATATAGAAGGCGGCGCCAATTTGGCAATGTTGTTTTACAACCCACGCAATTTGTTGGAACGCTATAACGCACCCGACACACTCAAATGCCAACACACATTCAAATTGCAAAAAGGCAATTGTTTGTATTCGGATATGGGCCGCATTTTTGCGTCGATTGTTGATGAGCATTCCAAAAATTCCGATGGTTGTTGGCATGACACTATTTGCGGCAATAGCAATGCCGATCAAGTTGCCGCACGTTGGGGGAAAAGAAACTATCAACAAGATCGCAATCAATGGCTGCAAAATGGTTACGATGCATTTTTGGTAGAACTCGCCAAATACGGTTTGGGTCGCGCGGATATGGCGGCTAATATCAACTGGTTCAGTAAAGTGATGGCGGATAACACTGGCAATATTTCGCTGGATAAATCCGCACAAGCCGCTGGCAATAATGTCACCTTGCGTTTCGAAATGGATACGCTGGTGCTCATGCACGCATGCCCACATCCGCTCAGCACCGAAAAAGATTACCCATTCAAACCCGTACAAATTGAATTGGGTGAAGCTGATCCGGTTAGTGATGATGATTACTGCAAAAATTTCCGCCCGGAAAATCAGCGCGGTTTTCAGAATAATCAGCTTTATTATTTGGGAAAGGTTTAATTATTTATTAGTACGTCATACCTGCGAAGGCAGGTATCCACAACAATCAAAAACTGGATGCCTGCCTTCGCAGGCATGACGGAGCAGTAGAGAACAGGCATGGCGAGCCGTAGAGAAATAGTATCGAGGATTATTTATGCCATTAATTGAAAGTCATTTAAAACCGGAAAATGCCCATGCACGTTTTACCGTTGCGGCGGGCGATTATTTTTTAAAAGAAATCAAACAGGGCCAAACCTTTCGCATAGTTGATCTTGAAGGCAATCAAGCGGCTGACGTGTTGTTTTACAACGCCAAAGATCCCAGCGAACGTTACAGTGCGATGGATACAGTGCGTGCGCAGGGTAATTTGTATTTAAGTGGCGGTACGAAATTAATTTCCAATGCACAAAATACATTGCTCACTATAGTCGCCGACACCTGCGGTCGCCACGACACTTTGGGAGGTGCTTGCGCAACCGAAAGCAACACTGTGCGTTACAGTTTGGAAAAACGCTGCATGCACGCCTGCCGTGACAGCTGGATGCTCGCCATCGCCGAGCACCCGGAATTCGGCATTAGCAAACGCGATATCACCCACAATATTAATTTCTTTATGAATGTGCCGGTGACACCGGAAGGTGGATTAACCTTTGCCGATGGTATTTCAGCGCCGGGAAAATATGTTGAATTAAAAGCGGAAATGGATATAGTCATGTTGATTTCCAATTGCCCGCAATTGAATAATCCGTGTAATGGCTATAATCCGACGCCGATTGAGGTGATTGTTTGGAATTAAGCCCTCACCCTGGCCCTCTCCCAGAGGGAGAGGGGATAAACTCCCTACTGAATTAACTGCGAAGTCGATTCAATTCCCTCTCCCTCTGGGAGAGGGTTAGGGTGAGGGAAATAAATATCTTCAGTGGACGACCACTGTCGTAATAACACCAACAGGACGACCTGTCGGAGCCCAGCATGTTTACCAAAGTATTAATCGCCAACCGTGGTGCAATCGCAACACGCATTATTCGCACACTTAAAAAACTCAATATTCAAT
>CAMLML010000082.1 GCA_946481095.1 uncultured Cellvibrio sp. | reverse complement strand
TCCCATTCCCGACCGAAACAACAAGGGAAAAAAGTATTTTCTGATTGTCTAGCGAAAGCTGCTGAACGGTCAGCTTTTGTGGCTCCTTGCCCCGCCAATCTTTGCACCAGTCTGTGAGAAGAATTTCCATAAAAACCTAATGTTGCTATTTGCGGTGACTTTTTTGTTGCGCTTTTGTGTTGCACATAATGAGTGCCGCGAATGCAAAAGCGCAACAAAAATGGCATCCGCAACATTGCTTTGTTAGGGTTTTATAGATTTTCATAACATTCCCCTTCAAAGCCAATTCTATTTACTACAATTTGCCCTCTGCTATCTAGGTTCATATTGCAATATCTACCGTATTCATAGATTTCATAACCCATGCCTGCACTGCTCAACCACACAATGAATAGAGGCTCATATATTTCATGGTTGACATAGTACTCGTAGTAGTCAGAGACAATCTCCTGTTCTTCTTTCAAAATGCCAGGAGATTTGCAATAAGTTTCTATAATATTTTCTATCATTACTGATATTTGATCTTGGCTCCTTTGTAATTCGCTCATAGAGTTTAGTTCTGCTTTGATTTCAGATGATAGCGAAGCCCACCATTTAATTATTTCTTCATTATGATGAAGCTCTGAATCAAAGAAGAGCTCTAGTTTCAACATTTCAGATAGGTAGCCCTAACAGTTTAATACACAGCATCGACTATATATCTCCACACTACATTATTACAAGTTCAAGTAATGAGCTGTGCATCTTCATAAGTTCGGTAAGTGATTAACCGAATAACAATACCACCATCATTCCAATTGGCGATGATTAAATTGTTGGCCTAGAATTCTGCTTTTATGGTAAAAAGTGAGCCGGATAAAACCTTCTGCAATAGAGGGTTTTTCTGAAAATAAACCAAAACTTTCAAGGAAACACTATGCGTGCCATGCACCTCATCAAATGGTTGTTGTTTTTTACGCTTATCAGTTTGACTGCTTGTGACAAGAAATCGGAATCTCCCCCTGCTGCTACACCTACGAATGATACTGCTGCTGCCGTAGTGGAAGCTAATTGGGCGGAGCATTTGGTTGATTATCCGCGTCGTTGGGTGGCGACTGACGCACCTATTTATATTCGATTTTCCCATCCGGTTGTCAGTGCTGAAAATGTCGATAAGGCGGCGGATGATGATCTGGTTGATTTGGATATAGACACGCCAATCAATCTGGTATTTACGGCTGAAGATGAGTTGCGTATTACACCGGCAGAGCGTTTTCCAAATGGCAAAAAATTTCGCTTGACCTTAACGGCGGATGGATTGGCGGGTGTTGATCAATCGCTGGATGATTTTGTATTGGAATTGGAAACGGTTAAACAGGAATTTGACTTGCAGGTAAACAGTTTAATTCCTGTGCCGGATTCTGAAGGAAAAATGCAATTAACCGGTACGATTACCACCGCCGATACGACTGATCTTGATCAAATCAAAAAAATTCTCACGGTTGAAGTCAACAAGAAAAATCAGGATGTAGAGTGGACAGAAGAAATTGATCATAAAACATTTCGATTCACCATTAATAATATTGCAAGAACAGAAAGCGATGGCAAACTTGAACTAATGTGGAATGGCGCTTCACTCGGCAGTGATAAAAAAGGTGCGCGCGAAATTGAGGTTCCAAAACTAAATCAATTTAAAGTAACGGGCGTGCAGGTTGTGCATCACCCTGACACACATGTTGAAATTCGATTTTCTGATGAATTGGATGAAAATCAAAATTTATCCGGACTGGTTAAAGTCAACGGAAGTGATGTTGACATGACGCGCGATGGCAGTGTGTTGCGTTACTTTCCGAAAAAAGTAGCTGATGGTCAACATAGCTTTGTGATTTCAAAATCAATTATCAATAATAAATCACAAACCTTGGACAAAGAATATTCTGAAGTATTGGTATTGAGCTTAACCAAGCCCTCTGTAAAATTTGTTGGTGCGACCAGTATTTTACCCAACGCCAAACAATTATCGGTTCCATTTGAGGCGGCTGGTGTTGACTCGGTTCAAGTGATTGCATTCAAAGTGTTTGAAAATAATATCGGGCAATATTTACAAGACAACACTATTTCCAATGTTGGCTATTCGGCGCCCACACAAACAGGTCGGTATCTCTGGCGAAAAACATTTAAATTGCCCGAGGTTCCGCGCGATGGATCACAACGATTTAATCTCGATTTAACTCAATTGATGCAAGAGCATCCTGCAGGGTTATTGCGTTTGGAATTACAAATTGATCGCAGTAACTCTGTGTACAATTGCGAAGGTGAACGGCCAACAGAACCGGTTGCGCCTATGCCAAAAAATGCGGAGGGAGGCAGTTATTACGAAGAGCAGGACAGTGAGCCTGAATGGTACCGTCAATATTATGAATCAAGTGGCCATTATGATTGGGATGATAGATGGAACCCTTGTCATGACGCTTATTTTTCTTATGGCAATAATGAAACCACTGCCAAGCGGAATTTTTTGGCTTCCAATATTGGTTTGATTGCGAAGCTGGGCGGTGACCAACTCTTGCAAGTTATCACTACAGAAATAGATACCGCCAAACCTATGGCGAATACCGGGATCGACGTATTTAATTATCAAAATCAATTAATCGGTAAAGGCTCAACGGATAGCCAGGGCATTGTCACTATAAAAACAGATGGAACCCCTTTTTATATTGAAGCCACCAATAAAGAACAGCGCGGTTATTTGCGCGTTCGAAAAACTGACGCATTACCGACCAATCAATTTGATGTGGGCGGTGAACAAATTTCCAATGGACTAAAAGGATTTATTTACGGCGAGCGCGATGTTTGGCGTCCTGGCGATGATATTTTTCTAAGTTTTATTCTCGAAGACAAACAAGGAATTTTGCCAGCCAATCATCCGGTAAAACTGGATTTATTTGATCCTTCTGGCAAAAAAGTGGTGAGTGAAACCAGTAACAGAGCCGTTGGTGATATTTATACTTTTGCCATTAAAACAGAAGAAACTGCACCGACAGGAAATTATCGTGCGGTAGTGCATCTAGGTAACCATTATTTCGACAAAATGCTGAAAATAGAAATGGTGGTGCCTAATCGTTTGAAAGTCGAAGTCACACCTGATTCAACACCCTTGCTCGCATCGGCCATGCCAATGAACGTGAATTTGTTTGCGCAGTGGTTGCATGGTGGTACAGCCAAAAAATTAAAAGCGGATAGTGAAGTCAAATTGTTTGCGAAAAAAACCAGCTTTGACGGTTATGGCCAATTCGATTTTGATGATGATGTGCGTAAAGTTGCCACCAGTTCCATTAAAGTTTTCGATGAGAATCTGGATGAAAAAGGTAATGCCAATTTCGAATTGTCGCTGGCACTTGATTCGGTTCCGCCCGGAAAAGTAAGCGCGAATTTTATTACCCGTGTTTTCGAAGAAAGTGGCAATTTCAGTACGGTGATGCGCCCTTTTGATTATCTGCAATTTGATACCTGGTTTGGTTTGAATGTTCCCAAAGGCGATGGTTACATGGGTGCGTTAAGCCGCGATGCTGATCATGAATTATTGATTCAAGTATTAAACGGTGAAGGTAAACCGGAAGCCAATCGCGCTGCGACTATCAGTGTTTATGAATTGGGTTGGCGTTGGTGGTGGGATGAAGAAGAGGAAAATCTGGCGGATTATTTTTCTGAAAGATCACATACACCCATTACCGAAGAAAATCTCACCAGTGATGAAAATGGTCAGGTGAAATGGAAGCTGGATCACAACCGATATGATTGGGGTCGTCATTTAATTCGTGTTTGTGATGGTAATGATGCTGAGACCGGTCACTGTACCAGTCAGGAAGTTTATTTGGGTTGGAGTTGGGATGACGCGGGCAGTAATAATTCTGCAACCCAAATGATGTTATCCAGCGACAAAGAAAAATATGCAGTGGGTGAAACGGCGAAAGTGCGATTGCCAAAAGCCACGCAAGGTCGTGTATTAATGAGCCTTGAAACCGGAAGCAAAATTATAAAAACCGGTTGGCTGGATGTCAGTGCAGATCAACGTGATCTGGAAATTCCAATTACTGATGAAATGGCGCCCAATGTTTATGTGAGCTTGATGTTACTGCTGCCTCATCAGGAACGAAAAGCCGATGCACCTATACGCATTTATGGTGTGATTCCGTTAATTGTTGAAGATCCAAAAACAAAATTGAATCCGCACTTGGATGTTGCTGAAAAAGTGCGTCCGGAATCAGAGTTTGTTGTTAAGGTCAGTGAAAAAGATCAGCGTGCCATGACCTACACGCTAGCCGTAGTTGATGAAGGTTTATTGGGGCTGACGGATTTCCATGTTCCCGATGCACATCAATATTTTTTCAAACGTGAAGCCCTGGGTGTTCGTACCTGGGATTTGTTTGATCTGGTTGTGGGTGCTTACGGAGCATCACTTGAGCGTGTGTTGTCGATTGGTGGTTCTGATGCTGCTGTTGATGCGGATCGCAAACGTCGCGAACGTCGATTCCCGCCAATTGTAAAATTTGTGGGTGCCTTCCAATTAAAAGCCGGTGAAATCCGGGAACACAAAATTAAATTGCCCCCTTATATGGGCGCGGTGCGAGTGATGCTGGTTGCTGCGGACACTGCAACCAAAACCCCGGCTTATGGAAAAGTAGAAACTACGGTGAAAGTCACACAACCTGTTGTCGCTTATGCAACTCTGCCGCGTGTGTTGGGGCCAGGTGAAGAAGTGAATTTACCGGTGAATGTGTTTGTCAGTGAAGCTGATATCAAAACAGTTGATGTATCAGTTGACGCTAATGAAATTTTTACGATTGTTGAAGGCAAAACGCAATTAAGTTTTACCGAACCCGGTGATGCAATTGCGATTTTGAAATTGAAGGTGAATGATCGTATCGGTAAAGGCCATGTCAAAGTAGTTGCCAGTGCGGGTGAGGAATCTGCCACACAGGAAATCTATATTGATTCACGCACACCGAATTTACCGGCAGTGGTGAGTGAAAGTAAATTACTGGCACCCGGTGAAACTTGGGAATCACCTTTGGCTGCGAACGGAATGTTTGGCACCAATCAAGCCAGTGTTGAAGTCAGTAGTTTGCCACCCTTGAATCTGGATAAGCGTTTGCAATATTTGATTGCTTATCCACATGGTTGTATCGAGCAAACAACGTCATCGGTGTTCCCGCAATTGCGTTTGAATAAATTGATGGATCTGGATAAAAAACAAAAACAGGATATTGATAAAAATATCAAAGCCGGTATTCGTCGTTTAAGCGGTTTCCAAACGGCCACCGGTGGTTTTAGTTATTGGCCGGGTGAATCCTACGTCAATGATTGGGGCTCAACTTATGCGGGGCATTTCTTGCTGGAAGCAAAACGTGCCGGTTATGCAGTGCCGGATACCTTGTTGATGAATTGGATTAATTATCAACGCAGTGCCGCACGCATTAGTGATGGTCGCGATTATTATTACTACGAATCGGTGCAAGCTTATCGTCTCTATACATTGGCGTTGGCGAACAGTGCAGAAATGTCGGCGATGAATCGTTTGCGAGAAGAATTAAATAATGATGATGAACGCTTTGAGAATTATCGCGCAACATCACGCTGGTTATTGGCACTGGCTTATCAACAAGTTGGATTAAAAGATGTCGCTGCCGAGTTGATGACAAAAGCAGGCGTCAATGTTCCTGCCTATGACGACTGGGGTTACACCTACGGTTCTGATTTGCGTGACCGCGCGATTTTGTTAAGTGCGATGATGCAAACACAAGCCGCTTCTGAAGCTACCTGGCAAATGGCTGAACAGGTTGCCAAAGGTTTATCCAGCGAGTATTGGTACTCCACACAATCATTGGCTTGGGCATTAATGGCAATGAGTGATTTTGCTGAACAAAATGCGGATAGTAAAAATCCAATGCGTATTGCCATTAAAGAAGAAGGTGAAACCGAATGGAAAGATTTATCCACCAGCAGCACTATGTTAAAACAAACCATCAATACACCGAAAATCAGTGTCAGAAATGATTCAGATAAAAATCTGCGTGTGTTAGTGAGTAATCGCGGTATTCCAGCGAATATGTATGAACAACCCAAAGCAGAAGGTTTGAATATCAAAGTGTCATTTATGTCGA
Source organism: uncultured Cellvibrio sp. (assembly GCA_946481095.1). The sequence continues at coordinate 13,974 of CAMLML010000082.1, read as the reverse complement.
TGGATAATAAACCGCTCGATATCAGCAAGCTGCAACAAGGCACAGATTTTATTGCTGAAGTTACAGTGGGTGCAGATTTCCAATATTTGCGACGTGAAAAACTCGAAGACCTTTCATTGACCGCAGTCGTACCCAGTGGCTGGCAAATCCGCAACGAACGCCTCGAAGGTTCGCAATTACCGAAGGGTATTGATTATATGGATATTCGCGATGATCGCGTCATGGCCTATTTCAGTTTGTGGCGAGATTATTATTGGTATTACCGCTATTCCGACCGCAACCAAACCAGTGTCACAGTGCGTTTGATTTTAAACGCGAGTTACGCCGGTAAATTCTATTTACCCGGTTGGCAAACCAGCGCTATGTACAATGAAACCTTGCAGGCAGGGTCATCCGGGACTTGGGTTGAGGTTGTGGCCAAGTAAAAATTAAAAAACAAAACGGTCGCGAGGCCGTTTTGTTTTTTTCGGTTAATGATTTTGAATTTAGAAAGCAGTGTTGTGGTTAAGAGTAAGACAAGTTAATTCCTACAATTTCTAACAATTTTAAATCCCTTCCCCGATTAGCATGGCTCCTCCCATAAGGAGGATGCCATCATTAATCTGCGTGACTTTAATCAAAGTTTATTAGGTTTTGCGGCTGCGAAAAGTCTTGATGAGATAACGCAGGGCTGTCGCTTTTATTCGCAGAAAATGGGTTTCGATGCGTTTATTTATGCCTTGCGGATTCCGTCGCAGTTTTCGGAATCGCGCGTAGTGGTAATAAATGGTTATCCCGATGCATGGTTGGAACGCTATTGGGAACAGGATTATGCATTGGCGGATCCAGTTGTTGGTTTTTGTAGTCAACATACTCTGCCGGTTTTATGGCATGAATTACAGATGCAGAAAAAATCGCCCAGTGCAAAGGTAATGTTAGAAGCGGGAGATTTTGGTTTAAAAAGCGGCGTGAGCATGCCTGTACATAGCCCGCAGGGTGAAATGGGCATACTGAGTTTTACGCTAAATAATTCCAATCAAAAATCCAATCGTGAAATCACGCAAGAAGCTTTGCCTTATGTGCAATTGCTGGCGAGTCATGTGCATGAAGCCGTCAGGCGCGTGCTGGCTTTGGTTAATCCCGATGGTCGTGAGCCTCTCACAATTCGTGAACAAGAATGTTTGCGTTGGGCCGCTGATGGCAAAACCTCATGGGAGATTTCGCAATTACTTGGCATATCCGAACGCACGGTTAATTTTCATTTAAATAATTCCATGATCAAAATGGATGTCTGCAATCGTCAACATGCGATTGCTCGCGCCATTTTACAAGGCCTAATTAATCCGCATCCCTTTTAAAACACTGTTAGATCTGACAGCTATCGCTGGTTTTGTATTTTCGATTTACTAATAGAGAAGAATCAGATAACTCAAACCAAAAATTATGGAGTTGTAAAATGAAGTTGAAATTTATTTGGATGTTTTCACTTGTCAGTCTGTGCTTAACCGCTTGTGGTGGCGGAGGCGGTGGTGGATCTACGCCGCCCAATTCATCGAGCAGGCTGTCTTCATCGAGCGTGCAAAACAGTTTGTCATCAAATGTGACAACCAGTATTTCCAGTTCATCAATGCTGTCGAGTGCTTCGAGTTCGTCAAGAATTTCATCCAGCTCACAAAGTTCCAGTGTGCAAAATTTAAGTAGTTCTGTGCAATCGTCTGTTGCAAGTTCTTCATCGTCGGTGGGCTGGAAAGATTTGAATGTTATTTCCGGTGTAGGTGCTGGTGGTGCACAAGCAGTGTTGGATGCTGAAGGTAATGCAGTGGTTGTGTGGCGACAAATTGATGAAAATCTTGCGTCAAGAAGTTTGTGGTTTCGTTATTACAATGGAACTGCATGGAGTGATGCGCAGTTAATTGAACAGGCAGCAGGTGAAGTGGATACTTATTTGTTGGTGAATAATCAACAAACCGGTAATGCCATGTTGATGTGGAAACAATTTACCTCAACCCAATATGATTTTTGGGTGAGTCGATTTAATTCGGAAACCGGTTGGTCCACACCGGTGAATATCGAAACTGCTAATGGTTCGCTGGGTGAATTTGATTTGGCGATGGATTCACAAAATAATGCGGTTGCGGTTTGGGCGCAAATTGAAGTGGCGGGTCGCTTTAGTATTTACGCGAATCGTTATTCGGTTTCATCAGGTTGGGGTACTGCGGTATTAATTGAAAATGTGGGTGAAGTTGGTCGTCAGGATGGTAGCCCGCGTGTGGTGTCATTATCAGGTGGTGATGCGGAAGTGGTATGGATGAAAACCGGAACCAATCCGCGAGGAATTTGGCACAACAAATTATCCGCATCAACGGGTTGGGGAACGGCATCGGAATTAGTGACAGATAATAGCACGGCGTTTACGTTTGATTTTCCGCGATTGGCATCATCAGGTAATGGTGTTGCTTATTTATTTTGGGGTCAGGCAGATTTTGCAAATAGCAAATGGACCAGCGGTTTGTTAATGAAAACTTATGCAGGTGGTTGGGGCCAAGCTAATACACAAGTTGAACCCAAAGTAGAGGCTGATTCGATTTTCAAACCTTACGTAAAATTATCCGCAACCAATAAAGGTTTGGTGGTACGCGGTGGTGAGGGTCAATCAATTTTAGCTAACCCTATTAACAATGGTGAGTTGGGTAATGTGTTGCGAATCAAACCTGTTGATAATCTGGATATTTATTCCGAGCCGGTTGTTGCTGTAGATGCTGCAGGTAATGGTTTTGTTACCTGGACGCAAAAAGCCGCGGACCTGGTGCAGCGTCATATGTATGTCGTTCCCTATTCAGCAACCACTGGATGGAAACCGGCGATAATTACCGGCGCGAGTAATTCACCGGTTTATGATTCGTTTGTAGCCATGAATGAACAAGGCAAGGCGATCTTGCTCTGGACTGATTGGACAGATAACCAGGGCACACGAATTTTTGCGCGTTATTACACCTACTGAGAGTTTTGCACGAATCAAAATTAATCGTCATTCCTGCCTTCGCAGGGATGACGAAGTGAAATTAAACAAAAATGGATTAGTGCGAAGGTCTCCTACTGATAAAAATATTTTTTGACTCCTCCACTTCAACAAAGTGGAGGAAAATTTTTTAACGTTGATTCATCAACATCAAAAAATCTTTCGGTGCAGGAGTTTCAAAAACCAATTCTTTTCCACTATTGGGTTTGATAATTTTTAATCGCAATGCATGTAAACCCATGCGTCCTCCTGCAGTGCCATAGCGTGGATCGCCGATGATGGGATAACCCAGCCAGGCCATGTGCGCGCGAATTTGATGCTGTCTCCCGGTTTCCAATTGCACCTTCAATAAACTGCGATTGTTGAAGGTGCGTTCTGTTTGGTAATGCGTAATGGCAGGTTTGGCATCGGGATGAGCGCCAACGTGCATGCGATATTCAACTTCATCGAGCCGCAAAGGTTGATTGATTGTTCCCTGTGGTGGATTTGGCTGGCCCGCTACAATTGCCAGATAATTTTTTTCCGCTTGCTCCCATTTATCCATAACGGCTTCACGCATTTCTTTCGAAGTTGCAAACAATAAAACACCCGAAGTGTCGCGATCAATACGATTTACCGGCCATAATTTTATCTGCAACGAAGGGCGTGATAATTGTTTGCGCAATATTGCCAGAGCATGTTGTTGGGTTTCTTTTGTAGTGCCAACAGACAATAATCCTGCAGGTTTGTTGATAGCAATTAAATCGCGATCTGAATATAAAATTTCCAATCGCGATGGTGTTGCATTGGCAGCCTTTACCGATGTGCCTACTTCGACTAAATCACCAGCAGACAATGCGTAATTATGTCGGGTAATAGAAATGCCATTAACACTGATACAACCGGTTTGCAGTCGTTCTTTAATTTTACTGCGTGCCCAATTGTGCAGTTTGGTGTTGAGAAAGATCAGTAGTGTTTCGGGTTTCTCAACAATTAACTTATCCGACATATATTTTGTTCAACTACTCATGATTTTAAAATTGATTTACACGTGTCAAATTATTTTCAGTTCCACCAGCGCCGCCAATTCAAATAAATGAACCCGGGTTTTGGGCTTTTTCATAAAGCACTGTATGGGTTTGCTTGCGTTAGGATCAAACTCCCACTTATCGCACAAGTGGTTTTGAAAATAAGCTTCTTTGCCTTTGCCGATTTTATCGTACCAGGTGATGTAAAGTATGCCATCTTTCATCAGGATTCCGGTAACCGGTACGTTACCATCCGAGTTTACCCAATACCAGGCGTAAAAATTTTCCAGTGTGGTTAATTTTTCGAAGACGCATTGTTTGATTTCAGTAGCGTCCCCCTTGAATTGTACTTCACCACAATTTTTCGATTTATCGACTATATATTCTTCTGCATAATGATTTGCAGTTTTGCCATTAATGGTTGCGCAGGCCGTGCATAAAATGCAGAGCAGTAAACCGGTTAATCGAATCATTTGTTTGTCTCCAGTTATAAGCTCTGTGATGTGATATACAGTGGAAGTTTAGATCACAAGGCCGCGAACAAGGGATAGAGTGGCACGGGCACTCAATAGTTTTTAAAGAAATGTGCACTCGGTATACTTCTGCGCGTTGCCGAGTCTCCGTTTGTAGCCAGGTAGATAAGTAAATATCAGGTTTGGCACTCTTTTACTCCACTATTTGATTCTTCGGGTTTAGAATGCGCGCTGTTTTTTTAATCATAAATTTAGAGTGTTTCGATGCATTATCTTTCACCTGAGTTTGCGCTGTTGTTTTTGGCGTTTATATGGATCTATTGGCGAGCCGGGTGGCTTTATGGCCCGGTTGCGCAAAATCGATGGCTATTGCTTGCAAGCTATTTGTTTTACATCAGTTTTGATTGGCGGTTTGCCGCGTTGCTGCTGGTTTTTTCTTTGGTCATATTGGGGTTGGCGCGACTGGTACCTGATGGTTACGGAGGCCAACGACGCTGGCCGGTGGTGATAGGTGTATTGCTGGCGCTGGTTAATCTTGGTGTGTTCAAGTATTACAATTTCTTTCGTGAAGAAGCATTGGAATGGCTGCTGCCCTTTTTCAACAATGCCAGTTTGCCAGTGCTGGATTTATTATTGCCGGTGGGCATTTCGTTTTATACCTTTCAGGGGCTGGCTTATTTAATCAGTGTCGGACGTGGTGAAACAGCTCCTGCCAAGCTGGAACATGGATTACTTTTTCTGTCTTTTTTCCCCACTTTGTTGGCAGGCCCTATTTGTCGGCCCAATGAATTGCTGCCGCAAATCCAGATGCAATACAACCGTAGTATCAGCACACCGGATTTGGCTTTTTTATTAATTCTTTCTGCATTTATTAAAAAAATCTGGCTTTCAGCCTGGTTGGCAGAAGCCTGGGTGAATCCGGTATTTGCCAATCCGGATGGATATCATGCGATTGAATTGATTTGCGCAGTCATGGCCTATGCCTGGCAATTATTTTTTGATTTTTCCGGTTACACCGACCTGGTCACCGCACTGGCAATATTTTTAGGTTTTCAATTGCCGCGCAATTTCAATCAGCCTTATTTGGCTAAATCAATCAGTGAATTTTGGCAGCGCTGGCATATTTCCCTGTCGCGTTGGATTCGCGATTTTGTTTACATTCCGTTAGGCGGTAATCGCGGCTCCTGGGGCCGCACACAAATTAATGCCTTGATCGCTATGACACTTTCCGGACTTTGGCATGGCGCCAGCGTGACATTTATTGTCTGGGGTTTGTGGCACGGCCTTGGATTAATTTTGCAAAATATCTGGCAAAAAATGGGTTTGTTTAAATTCCCCGGCGTCATTGCGCAAATAATTACATTTGTTTTTGTTTGTATTGGCTGGTTGATGTTTCGCGCAGAAGATTGGGAATCAGTCGAATTATTTTTAACGGGATTGGCTGATTGGCACACTATGCCGAGATTTAATTGGATAGGTTTGTTGGTAGCAGTTGCGATTTTCTTCTGGGCAGCCAGTCGCGCTGAATCGACTATGACAAAAGCAACAGAAATGTTATCGCGTTGGCCCTGGTGGACTAAAAGTATTTTGTTGGTTGTCGGTGCGTTACTGGTGATTGAATTATCGCCGCCCGGCATGCCAGGTTTTATTTATTTTGGATTTTAAATGTTTTCCATAGAAAAAGATTTGCGCAGCCTCTACGCCATTACACTGGCTGCATTTTTAATTTTGAGCCTGAAGCTGGGCGCATTGGTGCAATATTTCCAGCAGACACACCATGTGTTTTTGGAAGTAAACCCCAATGCAGCGAGCGCAGATTGGTTTCATCTCGCCGATGAGGTTGATACTGCACGTGAATTTATGCGGTCCTTGCAAGGCCAGGCGGAAACACGCTTGATTAAAGCCGGGCAAATTATCACCCTGGGTGATAAAGCCATGCCAAAAGCGCAAATTGTAAAATGCCCACCGGTTAAAAAATGCGAAACAAAAATAGTGCAAACTGCACCCGCGACATCAGCAACAAGCAATACCCAAATTAATCCAGAACCAAATCAGGCTGCGTCGGTCACAGAAAATAAATCTGATCTCAATTCACCTGATGCAGTAAAAACATCTTTACCTGAAATCGATACACCTATCGAAATGCATGAAGGCGACAAAGTGTTATTGGTGGGTGATTCGATGATGCAGGGATTGGGTCCACATATCGTCAGCAGCCTGAGTCGCAATAATGGAATTGAGACTACCGATTTAAGTCGTCACAGTACCGGCCTGGCCTATCCGCATTACTTTAATTGGCCGGATACCATTTTGCAGCAACTACAAACTCAACAATATAAAGTGATGATGATTTTTATTGGTGCCAATGACACCTGGGACATAGTGATTAATGGTCGTTACACCAGTTTTGGCAATCCCAAATGGATTGAAGTTTATAGTGAGCGCGTGGAAAAAATTATTTTAACAGCCAAAACATATAATGTTCGTTTGATATGGTTTGGTGCCCCACCTATGGGACGTGAAAAAATGGTTGACCGGGTACCGGTACTCAATCAAATATTTGAATCGAATGCAGCAAAATATCCCGGTGTTGCACGTTACGTACCTACAGCGGATGTTCTCAGTGATGATGGCAAAACTTTCAGTAAATTTATTGAATTGCCTGATCGCGGAAAAGTATTGGTGCGTTCCGATGACGGCGTACATTTCACAGCAAATGGCCAGCGTCTTCTGGCGAAATTGGCGCTGTCACAATTGGTGTTGCATCCTGTTGAGAAAAAAGCACAGCCAAAACAAAATGCCGCTCCTGCATCAACACTGGCAAAAGCGACGGCGACCAGTTCAATTGCACAGCAATCATCAACTGCGCAAAGTTCATCAGCAGCACAATATTCATCCTTGCCAACGACAACAGCGTTGAATAGCGATCAACAATCATCTCGGGAGAATAAACAATGAATTCCCTGAGACATTGGTGCAAAAAACGATTCAGAATTTTAATTTCTGTTGCGTTTTTTTTGGTTGTTGGCCCGGTCAACGCACAAATTAAATTTGTTGAAATAGAAGATTTTAAAGATCCCAATGCAAAAAATTTGTGGCAAGCTTTTCGCGATTTGGAAACCGGTGTGCGCACCGAACCTTTACGCATTATCCAATTAGGCGATTCGCATACTGCAGGAGATTATTTAACCGAGCGTTTACGTAACCAGTTGCAAACACGTTATGGCAATGCAGGAATTGGATGGCTGACGCCTGGCTATGTCACCAATCAGCGTTCCGCACAAGCCAGCATGAAAGGTTTGGGAAAATGGCAAATGAATGACAGTAAAATGCCAAAACCCAATCAACGTTTTCCACTGGGTGGTTTATTTAATACCTCAGGTGGTGCATCGATCATGGATGTAAAATCCAAATTCGATTTGCCGGGCGGTTCGTGGCAACTCAGCATCTGGCATAAGGACAGTAATACACCCTGGAAAATCGCCTTGCCCTCGGGAAAACTTTATAAATTGGCGCCGCAAGATCATGTGGATGGCGAATGGAATTTAAGTAATATCGCGGTCAACTCCGCCAATGCAACAAGCCTGAGATTGTTAGCACCGAATGGCGGAAGTTTGGGTGGTGTGTCGCTGGACAGAATGGCTCCCGGTATCACACTTGATGCAATGGGACTTAACGGCGCCAAAACATCGATTATCAACCGTTGGGATCAGCCCAGTGTGCAAAAACAATTGATATGGCGAAAACCACAATTGGTCATTTTGGCTTATGGCACAAACGAAGCATTTGAAACGGATATTTCAGATTACGCGCAACAATTGCGGCAAGCGGTACGTTTAATAAAAACCTCAGTGCCGGAAGCCTCCATTTTAATTGTGGGTGCACCGGCATCAGCAAAAAACCGCTCACCCAATTCACGCGCTGGCTGCCGCCTGCCCTTACCGCCCAATTTAACTCAGGTGATGAATATCCAGCGCCGGATTGCCAAACAAGAGCGCACTCTTTTCTGGGATTGGGCTGCGGTCATGGGCGGAAAATGCGGTGCTTTTTCATGGGCAAACTCACGTCCAGCTCTGATGCGAAAAGATTTGATCCATTTTTCCGGAGAGGGTTATGTGGCAACAGCGGACATGCTGTTTAAAGCCATCAACAAAAAAGTAGAGTCACCGGATTAATTCAACTTTTTCATTTGGGCGAAGCAACATAACTCAATTATAAATTTTCCTAATCGTTGTCTTCGTAAATGGCTAATACCTTACAGCTAGTTTCGTCGATATTAATTTTTACTTTTGAATTTCTTGCTCGGGCTGCCAGAATCAATGACTTCTCAAAATTGGCTGTGGCTCTTGTCTCATCCAAACACATGTAGTCTGGCCACGTCGAATAACATGTACAATTATTTCTTGTCCATCCTTCTAGTCTCACTGTAACGGTGGATCCGTTATATCCGATTCCAATATGATTGATTTTTCCGGTGTGCCAATCGGAATATGTGTAGTTAGACATAGTTAACAGTAAACATAAAATTATTTTGTACATTTGTTTCTCCATTTTCATACAACTGTTTAATAAACAGTCGAGACTATATCTCTCCAGCTTTCATCAATCAACTTCTGAAAAACCCAACAATGAATTAAACTTTTCAAATAAAGGGCTGCCCCCTTTTTCTTGGAACAATAAATTTGTTAGCCCCGGCATGGTGCTGTGTAATATTGGATCTGCCTTAAAAAGGCGAGAACGCACCCTAAAAAATAGACGCCGGGGACTGATGTGGCGGCAGAATTCGCATATTTGTTGCAGACGTTTAGGTTTTAGTCTGGTGGTATAGCAATTGCTTCTTTTAAACAGAAAGACTGAAGATTTGGTAAAAGGAAAATCTACTTACATGAAGTAGCGATTGAAAAGTAAATTCACCAAATGATGCTAAGGAGAATGTCGATGGCATTTCAAAATCACTACACCAATTTAGTTACTGACAAACCCCAAGCGCACACCCGATTAATACGAGACTATGACAATCACCATAATCGTGATTTTGATTTTATTGTCATTGGCTCCGGGATAGGCGGTGGTATTTTAGCGGATGATCTTGCCGACCGTTTAGGCAACAGTCGTCGTATATTGGTATTGGATGCCGGATCATTTATTTATCCGACTCACGTCTATAACTTCAGCAAAATTCCCAATTCCGCCATCGCGCAACATTTTGGTGTTGATAACTTTACACCTTGGCCAGACCAAACCTATTTTATTGGTGGAAAACCACAACTCGCTTTTGGTGGGCGCTCGATTTTCTGGTCAGGCCTGATTCCTCAGGCCAGTGATTGGGAACTTGCGTTTTTTCCAGATTCAGTACGCAATGCTTTAAAAGGAGGATTTTTAAAAAATGCAGGAGAGCGTATGAATGAATCCATTTCTCTGGGCGAAATGGCACGTAAATTAGTGACTCATTTTAAACAAACATCACTTGCAGCTGATTTTGAAATTCGCGAAACACCTCGAGCGGTACATCAACCCTATTTAAATGCAGACGGCACTTTAGCGGATAAATTATTTTTTGAACCTACCGGTGTGTTTAATACAGCGGAACTCTTGATTAACCAGGCAGGTTTAACGTCAGGTGCTGTCGATCTAAACGGCAAAGGTTTGTTTATAAAACTCAATACATTTGTTGAAGGCGTTTACGATATTCCTTTCAATTGGCATGAAGTCAAAACTACCAATACCCAAACCCGGGAACAGATTAGCTACTACGCGCCGAAAGTGATTATCGCTGCGGGCGCAATTGAAAGCCCTAAATTAATCAATCGTTCTTCGGTATACCATCGCTTGCCGGATATGATCAGACAACGTGTTGGTTTTGGATTAACGGATCATCCCGTCAGCGGTGAATCTCAAGCCTATGTGTCTGGACTTGGCAACATCCCGATCAGTCGCAACGACCACGCTAAAATTATTTTCTATTCAAAAGGTGAACTTGATGCACAAGGCCGCACCAAATTTCCATTCAATATCGAAATGAATGTCAATCATGAATATTGGCACCTCCGCAATAATGATCCTGCAGCGGAATTAATCCCCGATAATACTGCCAAGGCGCGTGTGGATATTAAATTCAGCTTTGCAAATTGTTTGGATGATGAAAATGGTATCTTCTCCCATGCAGAGGATCACTATGTCCCACAGATTCGTTTCAAACGTTTTTCGGACTTGGATAATTTATTATTTTCGCGGATTCCAGCCGTATCCGGTTTGGGTATGTCGCATCAGGATTTTTTTAATTTACTCAATACAACACGCAACAGAGTATTCAACGAATTCACCCAGCTGGAACTGATCACCGGTGACTACGGCGGCAGTAATGGACAGCAATGGCCATTTGGTTGGGGAACAGTGCATCACGCATGCGGCACCTTACGCATGCCTTGGCGACAAGATCGCAATTCAGTTAACTTCAATACCAACTCAGTCGTCGATGAAAATCTTCAAGTCAATGGTGCACCCGGACTCTATGTATGTGACATGTCAGTTATGCCCATCAGCACCGCCGCAAACCCTGTGAGAACTCTTGCAGCACTCGCACTAAGACTCTCGCAGCATTTGGGTTAATTCTGGCGATGTGCCTTAAATCAGCGTAAGCCGACTCCTAAAAATAAAAACCCCGGCCTTCTTGACCGGGGTTTAGCTAACGCTTTTTTAATTAATTAAAAAAACTTACTCATTTTTTCTGGATAAATGGAGTCTGACCCTATCGATTGGGGAAGCTCAAATATTTTTTAAATATCTGACAAAGGAATAGTAAATTTTTTACTACCATCTCTATTAGAAAAAACTAACTCCTCTTCATTTTCAGCCGCAATCAGAGTCGCATTTATCATACTTCTATAAAAAGTCAGCCTGTAATGATTAACACGCCATTCATAAATATATACATCACTCACCTCTACCCCACTTGTAGGGTAAGCAATCAACACATATAGATTATTGGCATCCTTATTAAAGGTATAGTCAGTGACTTCAAGAAAATTTTTACTAAACCACGATTTACAATCTTTTTTGGAATCAAATTTTATTTTTAAATCCATAGCAAATGTCTCCGATACAAAGACCATAAAAAAACAAACAGCATATTTTATAAATTGAAGTCTTCTGGTACCCATAAATAACCTCCGTTATCTGTATAATTTACCGCGCCATAATTACGATCTGCAGTTTCAGGATTAGTGATTAATCTACCTGACGCATCAAGGTTTGTAACTTTTGTAGAACCTGGTTTGTGTGACCACAATCCATTTGAGTCCAATCTATACCAATGATAGTCATTTCCAGGATCGACAACTAAGAAAACTTTATGTGAATTCGGTAATGGTACGGTACTCAATCCATCTGCTATAGCCCGTCTTCTAATTTCAGGAACTGTAATTTGATTTGCACTGGTTAACGGAGATCCTGCTTTTTCTCCAGGTTGCGCGCCATACCTACCCTGAAATGGTCCTTTAACGTTACAAACATAAGCATAACAATTTGTATTTCCTTGTACAGTTTTTCCATCATCTCTACTACCTCCGTCATTCCAATTTTGGGGACTGTATTGAGGCGCCTGTGCCACATATTTAGTTGTAGTTATTTTGAGAGCGTCCGTAAAATTTCCAGTGCCACTGCAAGAACTACCCATCACAGCTTTCATAGCAACACACTGCATCCCATCCGGATCAATCTTATTAACCGGATCATTTCCCACATAAGCATAAACATTCAACCCATCCTCATATCCAATCGGATCAGTCGAAAGAAAACGCCCCACCACAGGATCATAGTAGCGAGCCTGCATGTAAGTCAGGCCGCTTTTATCTTCTATATGACCCGTAAAACCTTGTTCAGTATTATTGCCTGGATCATTCCCTGCTGAACCAAATGGAACATGGTTGGTTGTTTCGCCGAAAGGAGTGTAGTTGTAAGTTTTATTGGCTGCAACGCTACCGTTTTGGTCAGCCTCCATTAATGCGGTACCGAGGTGATCGTTTAAGGGATAATACGCAACACCATTTTTAATTCGGACAAATGTTTGACCGCCAAGAGTTACGTAATCTGTTTTGGTGTTAGTGGTGACGTTGTCCTGCGTTAATACGGCGCCGGATTTATCGTAAATCGAATAAATCGTTTCACCATTCACAATTTGTTTTACGCGGCGCAAATTGCCGTCGTAAACAAAACTGCTGTTAACTGATCCACTCATGGAGACGGGTTGATTGGATAAATCATAATTGAAACTGAATCGACCATCGTTAATTACGTTTCCGCGTGCATCGTGACTGTAACTTCTCCAGTTGCTGCTGACGGCATTATCTCGAACATAAGCCAATTGGTTGATGCTGTTGTATTGGATATCAACTACACGCGAGCCTTCAATGTTTTTGATTTTTTAAAAAACAAACCCAGTCGCATGGACTGGGTTTAGATAGAACTTTATTGGTTGAATTTTTAAACTTTACACTACCCCAATTTCACAAATCTTAGTGCCTAAATGAGGGGTAAGCTATCGCAATACAATCAGGATCTAGTTTCGCCAAGCAAGAATCAACCTCTTGTATTTTAATATCACCAGGAACATCTATTGAATAACTTCCGTATTCAGGCAATCGAACGGTATTGCAATTCAATAATCTCAATTCCTGAAGGACGCTCTCTATATTATGTGACTCTGCTATCCTAAGAAGCCAAATAGTTGACCTATTTGATTTTTGAATATGATGCCATGAAGACACTTTTTCTGAAGAATCAAAAACCACTTCGATAATGTCATCCACGGAAATTTCTTTTACAAAAAGAGGTGCTGCTTTTATTTGATATGCTCCGTCTACCATAGTGCAGGGTATCCCCTCTATAGATACAGGCGGCCAATTATCATCTACATCTAAAGCAAAAAGAAGCTCAGTATTTTTATTTTTCATTTCTATGACGCTCACGATGACAGTCGGGGCAAACCACTACTGGTGTACTATCTTTTCCACCGCCATCTTTAATTGCCGGGTCATGATGGACTTGTGCTTGATTATCTGGAGTTGGAACACCTTTTTCACTTTTGATGTTTTCAACTGGTTTGTTGCAATCTGTACATGACATTTGACCACCATTTACTTTAGCATTTTCAGCCTTTGCCGCATTTTTTTGTGATCTAGTGAAGTCGCCTACTCTTTTTCCAGATGCAGTTTTTTCAACTACAGATTTAGTGCTTGCTTTGCTATTCCCATGTGCAGCTCTTGCCTGCCTTAAAGTTTCAGTGCCTCTTTTATAGTGCTGTGCTGCACTATTTACAGCTGAACCTTTTTCGGTTCGGTTAGCAACCTCATCGACAGCTTGATCTGCAAGATACTCAAGAGCCATATCAACTCTGTCTGATCCCATGAATTGATGGCGGTTCTTTCCTGTTGGGTCATTAAAATTAACCGGATCATTTCCCACATAACATCCGCCTGCGTGAAAATCCTACCGCTAA
>CAMLML010000081.1 GCA_946481095.1 uncultured Cellvibrio sp. | reverse complement strand
GCGCTGCCATTCCTGGTTGCCAACGTGAATCGCAATTTGGGATTCGAAAAAAATCCGGAAGATTTCATCAGCGTGAAAGGAAAAAAAGTGGTGGTACTGGGTGGTGGTGATACCGCCATGGACTGTAATCGCACCTCGATTCGTCAAGGCGCAGCATCAGTAACCTGTGCCTATCGTCGCGACGAAGAAAATATGCCGGGTTCCAAGCGTGAAGTAGCCAATGCAAAAGAAGAAGGCGTGCAATTTCTCTACAACCGTCAGCCAGTTGCGGTAGTGGGTAATGGCAAAGTTGAAGGTGTAAAAGTTGTCACCACCAAAATGGGCGAGCCAGATGCAAAAGGTCGTCGCAGCCCGGTTGTTATCGAAGGTTCAGAAGAAATTCTTGCTGCTGATGTAGTGCTGATTGCCTTCGGTTTCCGTCCCAATCCACAACCCTGGTTTGAAACCAACGGCGTAAAAGTAAATGATTGGGGTGGCGTCATTGCACCTGAGCAACAACAATTCAAATTCCAAACCACCAATCCAAAAGTGTTTGCTGGTGGTGATATGGTGCGCGGTTCGGATTTGGTTGTAACAGCCATTTGGGAAGGTCGCGAAGCCGCTGAAGGTATTTTGGATTATTTGCAGGTGTAATTCTGTAGGGCGGGTCATGACCCGCCATTTTCAAAAACGCGGGTCATAACCCGCCCTACATAAACATAAAAAATGACTCCACTAAAAAACGACCGTTTTCTCCGTGCTTTATTAAAACAACCTGTTGATGTCACCCCTGTGTGGATGATGCGTCAAGCCGGTCGTTATTTACCTGAATACCGTGCAACGCGCGAAAAAGCGGGCGATTTTATGGGGCTTTGTACTAATCCCGAATTGGCTTGTGAAGTAACTCTGCAGCCCTTGGAACGTTACGCACTGGATGCTGCGATTCTTTTCTCTGATATTTTGACTATTCCTGATGCTATGGGATTAGGTTTGTATTTCGAAACTGGCGAAGGTCCGAAATTCAAAAAGGCGATTCGTACAGAGGCTGATATCAATGCACTGAAAGTAGTGAATCCTGAAAAAGATTTGCCCTATGTATTGAGCGCTGTGAAAACTATTCGTCGTGAATTAAATGGTCGTGTGCCTTTGATTGGTTTTTCCGGAAGTCCCTGGACTTTGGCAACTTATATGATCGAAGGTGGTTCCAGTCGCGATTTCCGGCGTGCCAAAGAAATGCTCTACAACCAACCTCAAGTGATGCATCGTTTGTTGGATGTGTTGGCTGATTCAGTGATTGTTTATTTGAATGCGCAAATTCAATCCGGTGCGCAAGCAGTACAAATCTTTGATACCTGGGGCGGGGCACTTTCACACTCTGCCTATCTGGAATTTTCGTTGAAGTATATGGACAAAATCGTCAAAGGATTAATCAGGGAAAATGAAGGGCGCCAGGTGCCCGTGATTCTGTTTACCAAAGGTGGCGGTCAATGGTTGGAGTCAATGGCCGATACAGGTGCAACCGCTTTGGGGTTGGATTGGACGACAGATATTGCTATTGCACGTCGTCGTGTGGGCGATAAGGTTGCACTTCAGGGCAATATGGATCCATCAATTCTTTATGCATCACCCGAGCGAATTCGTCAGGAAGTTTCATCAATTCTTAAACATTATGGCCAGGGTTCCGGCCATGTTTTCAATCTGGGGCATGGAATTACACCTGAGGTTGATCCTGTGAATGCAGGCATTTTTATTGACGCTGTGCATAGCTTATCGGCAGCCTACCATCCATAGACAAATTATTACCATTTACCTTATATATCTGGCGTGGTTTGGGCTTCTTGATTACACTTTGGCAACACTGGTGAGACAGCCTTGATGACTTACGGGGACAGTTGTGGGAATCAAACAAGTAAAACTTGATGTAAATGAATTGAGTCTTGGTATGTATGTGTCGGGTTTGGATCGACCCTGGACACAAACTCCTTTTCCCCTGCAAGGTTTTTATCTTCGTGAACTCGATCAAATTAGCCAACTGAAGGCGCTCTGTGTTTACGTTTATATTGATGTTGAAAAAGGACGTGGACCAATAGCCACCAATTTGAAAAGTATTTCTCCCACCATAAAAAATAAAATTGTTGCCAAAGATAAAGAAAGATCACCTGCATCCCTCGAACCTATAGCGCCCCTGAAAATTAATCGTGGACTTTATCGCGAAGTCGAGCCTTTGCAAAAAGAAGTCAAAAAAGCGCGCCAGTTGCATCAAAAAGTCTATGGTGCTGTTTCAGAAGTTATTGAACAGCTCGAACAAAATCAGATGGATGGTACTTCGCTTGGGGAAACCAAAAAGATTGCCAGTGAAATGGTTGATAGTGTGTTGCGTAATCCGGATGCTTTCACCTGGTTGTCGCGTGTTCAGGAAAAAGATGAATACACCTACAGCCATGCAGTGCGTTCATCTGTATGGGCCATTTTATTTGGTCGTCATATAGGTTTGCCCAAACGTGAACTGGATGTTTTGGCGCTGGGTGTTTTACTCAAGGATGTGGGTAAAGTCATGCTGGACTCGTCAATTCTTGAACGTGAAAACAGAAGTGCCAACGAAGAGAAAGCCTACCGTGAGTTTGTTGAATTGGGTTGCGAAATTTTACGTAAAACTCCCAATGTCGAACCGCGAGTGATCAGTGTTGTAAAAACACATTGCGAACGCATTAATGGCAATGGGTTTCCGCAAGGCTTGGCAGGCGACAAAATTCCGTTATTGGGAAAGATTGCCGGTATAGTCACTTATTATGACCACGTGACAAATCCGCGTGGATCACGCAATCCAATTGCACCTTCAAAAGCTGTTGCCAAATTGTATGAATTACGCAATCTTGAATTTCAGGAAGAATTGGTTGTTGAATTCATCAGGGCAATCGGGCTTTACCCCACTGGCACTTTGGTTGAATTGAGCACTGGTGAAGTTGCGGTTGTGGTTGAACAAAATTTTGAGCGTCGATTGAAACCCAAAGTTATTGTGGTAATGGATTCTGTAAAAAATCCTATGGATGAATATTTGTTGCTGGATTTGTCTGAAGATGACAAACGCAAACAAGCGTTGTTGGATTCAGGTAAAAAATCTCGTTACGAAATTGAAAAAATTGAAATTGCACGTGATCTTGAACCCGGTTTGTACGATATCGATATAGCCAGTATTCGTGATCATTATTTAATGAAAAGCGAGAAAAAAGGCTTGATGGCACTTTTATCACGATTCACCTCCAAAGAATAACAGCAATACAATATGAAGTTTATTGCTGTTAAAATCCGTTAAATATTTCATTTCCTAATCAAGAGTAATCAAAAATGGTTGAGCTTTTAACAAGCCCGGAAGCATGGGTTGCATTGGCAACATTAACTGCATTGGAAATTGTTCTGGGCATAGACAATATTATTTTCATTTCAATTTTGGTTGCAAAATTGCCACAACATCAACGGCAGTTTGCCCGTACAGTCGGCTTGAGTCTGGCTATGCTGACACGTTTGCTGTTGTTATTTTCACTGGCATGGATTATGCGACTGACAGAACCTTTCATCACAATTTTTGGTTACGGTATTACCGGCCGTGATGTGATTTTAATCGGCGGCGGATTATTTTTGATTGTGAAAGCAGTACTGGAAATTCATAACAGTCTTGAAGGCGAAGTAGAAGAAGAAAAAGATATCAAAGTAAATGGTTTAATGATGATATTAATTCAAATCGCTATTTTGGATATAGTGTTCTCGCTGGATTCTGTCATTACTGCTGTCGGGTTGGTCAGTCAGGTTCCAATCATGGCAACAGCAATTATTATTGCTGTATTGGTGATGATGTTTGCTGCAAAACCCATAGGTGATTTTGTGGATTCACATCCAACCATCAAAATTCTGGCATTGTCCTTTTTAGTTGTTGTTGGTTTTACCTTGTTGATCGAAGGCTTTGGCGTGCATGTGCCAAAAGGCTATATTTATTTTGCGATGGCGTTTTCACTGGGTGTGGAGATGGTCAATATTAAAATGCGTAAAGTGAAGGATAAGCCTGTGCAATTGCGGAAAGATTATCCGGGGGATTAGGCCCTAACCCTCTCCCGGAGGGAGAGGGGATAACTCCCTGCTTTTTAATTTTTTGCAAATACAATATTTTTAGATACGAAGTTGAGTGAATTCCCTCTCCCTTTGGGAGAGGGCTAGGGTGAGGGAAAACCTACCGCACCACTTCCGCAAATGCCTCGCCCATTTTAGTTGGTGTTGTTGCCTGAAATTTTTCCAACCAGCGAATTTTATTTTTTGCAAACAGCACAATCGCGGTGGAGCCTAATTTGAAACGACCCATTTCATCACCCTTTTTGTAATTGAAGCTTTGGTAAGGGTATTGTGAAACGGCTATTTCACGACTGGCGAAAGGTGCAATTTGCCCATCCCAAACGGTTTCAATTCCAGCCACTATCATGGCGCCGACCAACACAACAGCCATAGGTCCAACGCTGGTATCAAAAATAGCAACGACACGCTCATTGCGTGAAAATAAACGTGGAATGTTTTCAGCGGTTACTGTGTTGACTGAAAATAATTCACCCGGCACGCTGATCATGCAGCGCAGTTTCCCGGAAAAAGGCATATGTACACGGTGATAGTCTTTCGGTGATAAATAGACTGTCGCAAAATCGCCACCCATAAACTCATTCGCTAATTCCTGATCACCGCCGAGTAATTCCAACACAGAATAATCTTGCCCTTTGGCTTGAAAAATTCGGCCGTCGATAATTTTACCTAACTGACTAATGGCGCCATCAGCCGGGCAAACAATGGTGTTGGCATCAGTATTAATCGGTCGGGCATCTGTGCGCAGAGCTCGAGTGAAAAAATCATTGAAAGAGGCATAAGCCAGTGGGTTGGTTTCCTGAGCCAAACTCATATCGACTTGGTAGCGTTTTACAAACCAGGGAATTATTCTGTTTTTGATAAAAGGTTTACGGCTTGCTGCAAATTTTCCCACCAAACGTGAAAGGCCATGCTGGGGAACCAGTTTTTGTAATCGAATAAATAATGTGGGATTCATAAAAAACCTTTGTTGAACTCTGTACGGAATCAATAAACCATCGACTAACCCGAATCGGGAATGGATAATGCTCACTGTCTATTTTTCGGCGGGATTGTACCTGCTTATTGGAACCGGTATAAGGTTAACTCATGCTGAAGTTTGAAATCATTCCTGTTACACATTATCGGCAAAATTGTAGTTTGTTGTGGTGTGAAGAAACTCGCGAAGCAGCAGTGATTGATCCAGGTGGCGAAATTCAAAAAATTCTGGCGCTGATTAATCGTTTACAGTTGGTGTTGGTAAAAATTTTGCTTACTCATGGTCATCTTGATCATGTTGGTGGTGCGAAGGATTTGGCAAGTGTGGCAAATGTTCCCATTGTTGGGCCTCATCAGGATGATACTTACTGGCTTTCGCGTATTCCCCAGCAAGCACACATGATGGGGTTTCCTGCACAAGGGGCGTTTGAATCGACCCTTTATTTGCAACAGGGCGATGAGGTTAAAATCGGATCCGAAATTTTGTCGGTAATCCATTGTCCGGGACATACACCGGGGCACATAGTGTTTTACCATCAACCCAGCCAGATGGCGTGGGTAGGTGATGTGATCTTTAATGGTTCGATTGGTCGTACTGATTTTCCACGAGGAAATTATGATGATCTGATTCGATCTATTCGTGATAAGCTTTTTGCGCTGGATGATCAGGTCACATTTGTTCCCGGTCATGGACCTTTATCGACTATTGGTGAAGAGCGGTTGCACAATCCTTTTGTTGCCGACAAACGTTTCGGTTAATTGCATGAATTCCGATTACACACACGCGAGGTACAACTATGAACTCTGTGAATATTCCCGAGCCCCTGGGTACAGATCCGGAAGAAAATCTGGATAGGTTTGTTGTTGAAGCAATGGCTCAAGGTTGTGTATGGGGATTGGAGGGGCCTGAAGGATGGGCGCTTTGTGCCTCCGAGCAAAGTGAAGAAACGGATGTAATGCCTTTTTGGTCGCACGAAAGTTTTGCCAAAGTTCATTGTCAGGATGATTGGAGCGAGTACAAGCCGGTTGCAATTGATCTCGATGAGTTTCTGGATGATTGGTTACCTGGTATGCACGACGATGTGATTTTGGTTGGTATCAACTGGGATGAAAATCTTGAAGGTGAAGAGTACGAACCTCTGGATTTGCTCGAAGAATTCGAAGAAGAAATACAGGATGAACCCCAATCATGATGATCTGTTGTCAGCGTGTTTTTTTAATTCTATGTATTTTATTTCTTTCATCCTGTGCGGTGATGAGTCCCAAATTTGAAAATCCCAAAGTGAAAGTGGCGGCGTTAAAAATGTTACCTGCACAGGGGTTTGTCAGTCAGCCAATAGAAATAACTTTATTGATCACCAATCCCAATGCATCTGATCTCAAATTGCGTGGAATTTCTTATACAGTTGGTTTGGAAGATTTTGATTTGTTGAGTGGTGTGAGTAATAACTTGCCAACTCTCACTGCATATCAGGAGACACCGGTAAAAGTGGTAGTCACCGCCAACATTCTTCAGGTTGTAAAATTTATTCAGCATCTGAGCAGTAAAGGCACCATGGATGCTGTTAATTATAATTTTGATGCAAAACTGGATTTTTCCGCTTTACTGCCGTCGTTGCATGTAAAAGAAAATGGTGTTTTGCCGCTGAAGAAGTAATGTAAATCACCCCACCCTAACCCTCCCCTTGGCAAGGGGAGGGGACAGATTTCACTCCGTATTAAAAAAGTAGTGAGTCAAGTCCCTCCCCCTTGCCAACGATTGAGTAACGCAGGAGCAGTTACCGAGGGGGAGGTTAGGAGGGGGTGAAAAAATTTTGACCTAAATAAAAAAACAGGAAAACCATGTCTGATTTAGTTCCAATTGATGGCAGTGAACGCATTGAATTGCGTGAATACACCGAAAAAGCTTATCTCGATTATTCCATGTATGTCATTCTCGACCGTGCATTGCCACATATTGGCGACGGTCTCAAACCTGTGCAGCGTCGTATTGTTTATGCGATGAGTGAATTGGGTTTAAAAGCCAGTGCAAAATATAAAAAATCCGCGCGTACTGTGGGTGATGTGATCGGTAAATTTCATCCGCACGGTGATTCTGCATCTTATGAAGCAATGGTGCTGATGGCGCAACCTTTTTCTTATCGTTATACATTGGTGGATGGTCAGGGTAACTGGGGTTCGCCGGATGATCCCAAATCTTTTGCGGCCATGCGTTATACCGAATCGCGCCTTACCAAATACAGTGAAGTGTTGTTGGATGAATTGGGGCAGGGGACTGTGGATTGGGTGCCGAATTTTGATGGCACTTTGGAAGAACCATCGGTGTTGCCTGCGCGTGTTCCCAATGTGTTATTGAATGGTACAACCGGTATTGCAGTGGGTATGGCGACTGATATACCACCGCATAATTTACGTGAAGTGGTGAATGCCTGCATTCATATGCTGGATAATCCCAACGCGACAGTTACCGAACTTTGCCAGCATATTCTTGGCCCTGATATGCCCACAGAAGCGGAAATTATTTCTCCGCGCGATGACATTATCAAAATGTATGAAACCGGTCGCGGCAGTATTCGTATGCGCGCTGTCTGGCAAAAAGATGAAGAAACCGGCGATATTATTATTACGGCATTACCACATCAGGTGAGCGGTGCAAAAATTCTGGAACAAATTGCAGCGCAAATGCAGGCGAAAAAATTGCCGATGGTCGCTGATTTGCGTGATGAATCCGATCACGAAAATCCTACGCGTCTGGTTATTATACCGCGCTCGAATCGAGTTGATCTCGAACAAATTATGCAGCATTTGTTTGCAACGACTGAGTTGGAGAGAACCTATCGTGTCAACATGAACATGATTGGTATTGATGGCAAACCGTCTGTTAAACCATTAAACAAAATTATTTCAGAGTGGTTGGCATTCAGAACAGTAACCACTCGCCGCCGCTTGCAATTCCGTTTGGATAAAGTTGAAAAACGTTTGCATTTATTGGAAGGCTTGTTAATTGCATTTTTGAATCTGGATGAAGTGATTCGCATTATTCGTGAAGAAGAAGATCCGAAAGCGAAATTAATGAAACGCTTCAAATTATCTGAAGCACAAACGGAATACATTCTGGAAACCAAATTGCGTCAGTTGGCGCGTTTGGAAGAAATGAAAATTCGCGGCGAACAGGCTGATCTGGAAAAAGAACGTGATCAATTACAAGGCATTCTTGGTTCGGCAGTAAAATTGAAAAATTTAATTCGCAAGGAATTATTGCAGGTTGCTGTGGAATTTGGTGATAACCGTAAATCACCGATTATCGAGCGTGCAGAAGCACAAGCGATTAGCGAAACTGAAATGATTTCTGCTGATCCGATTACGGTTGTGATTTCCGATAAAGGCTGGATTCGCGCTGCCAAGGGGCACGAAATTGACGCCTCTACATTAAGTTACAAGGCAGGCGATAGTTTGAAATTTGCGATTCATGGAAAATCCAATCAGTCTGTGATTTTGTTGGACTCAACAGGTCGCAGTTATTCAATTCCGGCGCACAATTTACCTTCTGCTCGTGGGCAAGGTGAGCCTTTGACCGGAAAAATCAATCCACCCAGTGGTGCTACTTTTGAAGGTGCACTGATGGGAGCGGATGATCAACGTGTATTGGTTTCTTCCGACGCGGGCTATGGTTTCGTCGCTAAATTGGATGATCTTGCCAGCAAAAATAAAGCGGGAAAAACATTGCTGACCTTGCCTGAAGGTGCGCAGGTTTTGCCGCCAGAAATTATTACCGATCCCAACAAGGCTTTATTGGCCGCTGTCAGCAATGATGGTCGTTTGTTGGTGTTCCCGGTTACCGAATTGCCTGAACTGGCAAAAGGTAAAGGCAATAAGATTATGAATATTCCATCGGCACAGTTGATTAAACGCGAGGAATATTTGGTAGCGGTTAAAGTGATCAACGCAAATCAGGTTTTAACGCTATACTCAGGCAAACGCCACATCACGTTGAAAGCTGGAGATCTTGATCACTATCGCGGTGAGCGTGGTCGTCGGGGAAATA
Organism: uncultured Cellvibrio sp.; assembly: GCA_946481095.1. The sequence goes on along the minus strand of CAMLML010000081.1, from coordinate 11,110 downwards.
AACTTCCGCGTGGATTTCAAAAGGTTGATCTGGTTGAGGTCAATGATAAATAAAGACAGGCAATCAATATGTCGCACGAAAAACGTAAACATGTCCGGACTGCATTTACTTGCCGCATAAAAATTGTCACGAATGACAATAGTGAAATGTTGGTAAAAACACGCGACATCTCGGATGGTGGTGTATTTGTTGTTCTGGAACCGGATCAAATGCCGCCTATAGGTACCATAGTCAGTGGTCAGGTACAGGGACTTTTGGATAATGCTCCCGTGTTGAAAATGGAAGTGGTACGAATGGAACCCAGTGGTGTGGGATTGAGATTTTTGGAAGAAGATTTATAAAAACAGACCCCACCCTAGCCCTCCCCCTTCGTAAGAGGAGGGGACTGATTTCACTGTGTAGCAAGTAGGGAGTAAAGTTCCTCCCCCTTGTGGAGGGGGGAGGCTAGGAGGGGGTGCAATTGGTACAAAGTATGATTCAATACCTCGCAAAATTTTTCCTGATAAATTATCTATTTTTATTTTCCTTCTCATCCAATGCTTCGGTCGTTTTAATTTATCACCACGTCAGCAATACCACGCCAAAATCCACCAGTATCAGCCCGGAAGATTTTGAGGCGCATTTACATTATCTGGAAACCAATCAATTCAAAGTGGTGCCTTTGGTTGATCTTGTTGATTTAATCAGAAATAAAAAACCTTTGCCGGATAAAACCGTTGCCATCACCTTTGATGATTCCTATCGCGATGTTTATGAATCGGCTTATCCCATTTTGAAAAAACGTAATTGGCCTTTTACATTTTTCGTAAACACGGATTCGGTTGGAAAAGGAAAATTATTTGTCACTTGGGATCAGCTACGTGAGATGTCAAAAAACGGTGTGACTATCGCCAATCACTCAACGTCTCATCATCATATGGTTAGGAAAAAATCAGGTGAGTCTTTGGCGGATTGGAAGCAGCGTGTTGAAAAAGAAATCACGCTGGCGCAAGAAAAAATTACACAGGAAATAGGCTCGGCACCTAAAATTTTTGCTTACCCTTATGGTGAATATAATACCGATCTCAAGTCAATTTTGGATAATTTGGGTTACATCAGTTTTACCCAACAGGCCGGTGCATTAAGTTTGGTTGCAGATAAACAAATTTTACCTCGTTTTCCTTTTGGTGGCAGTTACACCAAGCTGGATGATTTCAAACTAAAAGTAAATAGCTTCGCATTGCCTGTGACAGCAGTGAGATTTTATTCAGTTAATAAAAAACCATTAAAGTCCAACATTGTTAAAGCTGGTGATCGGCCTTATTTTGAAATTCAATTGGCAGAGGAAAGTTTAACTAAAAAAGTAAATTGTTTTTTAAACGGTGCGCCTATGGCAATTGAAACTGAAGCCACTATAGTCAAAATTGCTTTTAAAAAATCAGTCGAACAAGGTCGTACCAAAGTTACCTGCACTGCACCCGGTGGTGCCAAAGGCCGATATTATTGGTTCACACAATTGTGGTTGGTAACGGATAAAAAGGGTGAGTGGGGATATTCGGATTGATGCAAGTTGTCACATGAAAGCCATAGTCTATGGTCTATGGCTTTCATTCAATAGAATAAACAATCAATTATTCCAGTCGATTAACCTTTATCGCTTTGCGTAACGCATCAATATAGGTGTCACCTACTTCGGAATATTTATTCAAGCCAGCAACCATGGCATAACCGGTAAACTCAGTCGGCGTGTGGCGTAGTTTTGCGCGTAATTCTCGCCAGTGGCGATAAGCAGTATGAGTGTTAATGTTGCGATAATAAGCAGTCACCGATTCTTCAACATTCGAAAATTTTCTGACTTCGTGTTTTTTCCCTGGCAATCTTTTTGCGGGCACTATGCCGCAACCGGGGGTATAACACCATTGGCCAAAAAGATTGTAACCCTCAATTGCAAAACGTGATGTTCCCCAGCCGGATTCTATAGCAGCTTGTGCAATTACCATGGCAGGTGGAATGGTATCGACTCGTAAAAATAAAATTTCAATCGCTTTGCCATCATCCGGATATCGTTCTTTGGTGACGTGATATTTTTCACGTAATTTTTCCAGGTTACGTTGATTCACTCCGGTTATGGTGTTGCTGGACAACCATTCAGCATGAATCAACATCAATCGATTTCTGGATTTCAAAATTTTTGTATTTTTTTGCTCAATCAAGGGCATCAACAAGTTAACAAATTGCTCTTTTCTTTCCGGTGTGGTTTCAATTGCTGAAAAATCGGGAAGTAGAGTTGATGAAGTCAGTTCATCGTTGTCAACCGTGCCGGCAATGACAGGAACTTGTGGTGCGATAGCTGCTTTGAATGGATGCATTGATAGATAAAAAACCAATAATAAACAAGCGATGGGGTAAGCTGTTAACAATAAAATAATAAACCACTGTGACGACTTGTTTTGCATAATCAATAAACCTGGTAAAAATAATTTTTTTGGATTTTACCCCCAGCTTAATTAAGCTGGGAGTTGTTCCCCACTTTGAAAAAGGGGAGCCAGGGGGGATTTAAAATCTCAGAAAATTTAACCATCTTAAATCCCTCCCCCACCTCCCTTTTTCAAAGGTAGCTAAATCCCCCTCTCCCTCTGGGAGAGGGTAGGGGTGAGGGTTTAAATCTCTAAATTTCTCCTCAACTCTTCCATGCGTTTTATATTTTCTTCTGTGCTGAGTGGTGTTTCGATGGTTTTTGTTAATGCCGGAGCATTAGGTGCATTTAATGTTTCACCGCGCATAACACGTTCGCACAATTTCAAATAATGTTTTTCATAAATCGGAAAGGCTATCTTTTCACTGCTACTTTGTAAAAAATACCAATCGCAAGCAACACCTGCGTGGTAAATCGCTGGATGGCTCCAGTGGTAAGCCGCTTTTGGATTAGGTGCACGACAGGCTTCTACATAAGCGGTATGTGCATCAGGCAAGCCAATTTCTTCCGGTGAAGGTTGGCAGGCACGAATCATGCGGTTCAGCGTGGGTAAAAATTCTGATTCTGCAATTACCTTTTTGGCTCCACGTAAAATAGTTTCAGGAGTAAATTCTGTTAATGCATCCAGCCATAATTTTTTAATCGAATTCAATACCTGGGTGTCGCTATAAGCTTTGTAATACTGGTTATGATAATTGATACGAAACAATGCAAAGACTTCATTCAGTGCATCGATTTGCGCAGACGTAGCTACTTTAAATGTTTTATTTTGCCCAGCTTCTATCGGTAAGGTCTTCGACGAGGCTGCGAGTTCTTGTGCTAGTTGATTGATGAGTGGCTGACTGTCCTGCATGCTGATTTACCTGCTGCGGATTAAAAAGATTAATAGAATGTTGTTTAGCCCAAACATATTTTACGTGTTGTAAAAATTTGGTATTCCATGAACTGTGCACTTGTTTGCTGTCACGCCAGAATAAAATAAATTCCGGTAATAATTTTTCAGCAAATGACATCTCAATATTGGCCAGTCGTAATACATCAAAAACATCTTTGCTGGGTTGCCAGGCTTCGGGTAAAAATCGCGGCATGGAGTCCTGTTCAATACTGGCTTTGAATCTGACCCATTGGCGTTTGACATGTTGGATAAACTTACTGTTCCATGTGCGCCCGGTTTCACCGCGTTCTTTCCAATAAATAATAAATTCCGGAATGGAATCTTCAATAAAAGTGGCACTGATCTGTGCGCCTTCCAATAAAATTTTCATGGCGTCATCGCTGGGGCGCCATCCCGTGTACATCGGTGATTCCTGATCCTTGCGAAATTTATCTTCTTCATATTTTCGCCATTCATGAATGACATAATCACGAAAAGTGGATCCCCATGAATGTCGTACTTCCCGTCTGTCTTTCCAGTAATAAATAAATGATGGCAATTGTTCCCAAATAAAATCGCGACTGATACCCAACAGCATTAATTGCTTGACCAATTCCTCATCTGGCTGCCAATTGTCCGCAATTAAACTCGCTATACCTTGGGCATGTGATGGTGCGGGTATAGCAGTCTCTCCGTTGTTAGTCTGGATAACACCAGTGGTAAATGTGAGCTTCAGTTCCCGGCTATTGATATAAGGCGCCGATTCCAATTTGATAATGCCCTGATCATGAAGGCTTTTACTGATGCGCTGGATATCATAATCCGTCCAAAAAGGCGTCAACTTTTGCAGTTGAGATTGTGGCAAATGTAACGCTTGTCCCAGATAGCAGGCCGCATCACCCAAAATGGCGAGCATGCAGGCTTCTTCCAGGCCAATAGTGGCAGCCAAAGAGGGAGATACCACCAAAGGTTTTTCAGGGAGCAGTTGATTGGTCATATTCGGATCAAGCTTAAAACAAAGGGCGAATTGTAGGCGGATATGCCCTGATCTTCTATCTAATTTTGCGCTGCAATCAGCTCTTTGGTGAGGTTTTCACAGGATTGATTGGTGACCTGGATTTTCAATAATTCCGTCCCGGTAAAATAAAACATATAACAGATTTTACTGTTAGAACTTCCAGCAAGCCTGCGAATATCCGCTGCATGGACAACCTGATAATCGTATACAGCATCGGAGGAGGTTTTCACCATATTGAGTTTAATGTAACCATTGCCAATCGATTGCAAGCTTTCAATTGATTCCGGCATTCTACCTGCTTGAGTGTAATACGATACAAATAACAGAGCGAAAAAAATCAATGACTTTTTCATAGCTGACTCCATCAATATTCAGTTGTTAATTTTCAGTGATTGCAAAATAAATTTGTAGGAGTTCATGCGGGTTTGACTGATTTTACCTGATTCCAGTGCAGTTAATAATGCGCATCCAGGTTCATGGCTGTGTGAGCAATCACGAAATTTACAGTGGCCAATATAGGGACGAAATTCAATAAATCCATCCAGAATTTCTTCTTCCGCCATATGCCATAATCCGAATTCACGAATACCCGGTGAATCAATCAGATCACCGCCTTCAGGAAAATGCAATAACACTGCACTGGTGGTCGTGTGGGTGCCTTGTTGTTTTTCGGATAGATTGCCAACACGCAGTTGCGCATCTGGAATTAATGCGTTGATTAGTGATGATTTACCTACACCCGATTGTCCGACAAAAACAGACGTTTTTTGATCGAGTAATTTTTTGAGATCAGTTAATTCATTTTCATTTTTGGCGGATATTTTTAAAACGGTATAATCCAAATCGCGATAGGTTTTTTCCAGCAAATCCATTTTGGGTTTTATTTTTTCGTCGATTGCATCTGATTTGTTAATAATAATAATCGGTTCCAGTTCTGTTGCATGAGCTGCAATTAAATAGCGATCAATTAAATTGGCATGGGCTTCCGGGTAAGGCGCAATCACAATAAATAATCGATCAATATTCGCCGCAATCGTTTTCAGATCGCCGTGTGGATCAGGCCTGTGTAAAGCTGAGCGCCGGGGTAAAACAGCCACCACAACCCCCATCGGATTTCCGGAACACCAGACCACTTTATCACCGGTCACCAACGAGCCGAGATTACTGCGAAAGTGGCAACGTTGTTCTTGCCTGACGCCATCATTGATCGATTCTACAATGACCTGGGTGCCAAAATGCGTAATGATCAATCCTTCCTGTTCTGCACCTAATTGGCCATCTTGCAAATAGTCATCGGCAACAGAGTCGCGCTTTGCCGCTCGCGCACTGCGTTCTTCCTGAATTTTTTCAATACGCCATTGTTGGCGACGAGAGAGTTTGCGTTTGGACATGCAAGGATATAACCCGGTTGGCGAAAGTTTGGCTTATACATTAAGCTGACAAGCGTTTATTAAAGGCATTCTGCACTATTTCCTGAGGAAAATTCCATGTCAAATGAAAACAAACTGAACGACGACAATCTGATCTGGATTGATTTGGAAATGACGGGGCTTGATCCCGACAAAGACGTCATTATCGAAATCGCTACATTAGTGACTGATGCCAACCTTAATCTGCTTGCCGAAGGCCCTGTGTTTGCAGTGCACCAATCGGATGAAATTTTAAATGGAATGGACGAATGGAATACCAATCAACACGGCAAATCCGGCCTGACACAACGTGTCCGCGAAAGCAAAATCAATGCAGCGCAAGCAGAAGAGGAAACCATCGCATTTTTACAAAATTGGGTAGCAAAAGGTAAATCCCCCATCTGCGGAAACTCGATCTGTCAGGATCGCCGCTTTTTAGTCCGCGGCATGCCCAAATTGGAAAATTATTTTCATTATCGCAATCTCGATGTCAGCACCATCAAAGAACTTGCACGTCGCTGGAAACCTGAAGTGCTCGCCGGTGTGAAAAAATCCGGTGCGCATTTGGCGATGGATGATATTAAAGATTCTGTTGCGGAGTTGAAGCATTATCGGGATGTATTTTTTAAGATGTAATGCACAACAGATAGAATTTGAATTTCATGGTAATTATTTCCGTGAAATTCAAATTCTATAAACCATATGAATGTGTTTAAGAATATTACGCCTTAAGGCACAGTTTCAAATGCCCCTATGTCTGGTGCGCTGCCGTTGAATGGTAAGCCAACATCCGCACCCTTATCAATCAGTGGACTGGTTGGTTTCAAGTGTAAAAAATCAATGTCAGGGAGACTGCCGTCGGCTTTTCTGGGGGCGGATAGTAATGAAATATCAACACTTAAAAAATCCGCATCTGTTGCAGCCAAACCATCCTGCCAGCTATTGTTAGTGACATCGAGTAGATCTGCATTTTGACTGCCGCGAGTGCCAACGGAAATGGTATTTTTTACTGTTAATTTGCTCGCGGGATTTGTTGAACTGAAATTGATATTACTGCCATTATTGTAAGCCGCACAATTAAGTAAGGTGACTTCACCACGATTGCTATTGTGATCGAAACCATCGGCGCTATTGCCGACGGCGATACAGTTTTTATAAATAGCGTTGTGACGCAATAACTTCACACCGTTAACTGCATCGCTACCACCTGTTTTAAAACCATTGCCATCACCAACGCCTAAATTTCCATTTTTTAAATAACCATTTTTAAACGCCCAACAATTTTCGTAAGTGGTGGTGACATTATCGGCAGGACGTAAGTAGCCGTCCCAGCCGTCATCCAGATTTTGCCAGGCTCTGCAGCCGATAAATTTATTGCCTGTGCCTACATCCAGTTTTGCAGCAAAACCATCTGCATTCTCCAGGCTTGAATCCGCATTGTAAAAAGAATCGCAATTCAGAATGGTGTTATTGCTGGCGCCTCCCCCCAATTGCAAACCGGTATCGGCACATTCAGAGAAGGTGGAATGTTCAATAATATTATTTGAACCGCTGACGTTCATGCAGTTATCACCTGCATTAAAAACATCTATACCTTTTACATGCCAATAATCCCCTTTTAGTTCCAAACCTCGATTGGTTGATGATTCCGTCATTGACGAAAAATCAAATCGTGGGCGAGATGATTCACCCGGGTAAGCAGCAAATATAATTTTATTGTTTGCAGTTCCGTTTGCCGTCATTTGAATGGGGGAATTAAAAATATAATTGCCACCGTGAATGTAAATAGTGTCGCCTGCTTTAGCATTGTTGACTGCATTGAGAATTTCTTGTGAGGTCGTTACCTCTATGCTCGCAACTGACGATGTGCTCGCCGAACTTGAAACGCTGGATGAGGATCGGCTGGAGGACGAGAAGGATGAACTGGACGATACACTTGAGCGAGATGAAACACTTGAACTACTTATCATCTGACTCGATATGGACGAACTGTTTGATGAAGAAATAACAACAGCCATCGACGAGCTTGATGATGATGTAGAGCTCAATATTGAGCTGGCTACCGATAAAACGGATGAGCTGCTTGTTGCAGAGCTTTGGGACGATACAGAGGAGATGATTGAAGATATCGAACTATTGGTTTGAGATGATGCCAGACTTGATGGGCTGGAACTCGCTACCGACGAACTACTACTTGATGAACCACAACCAGTTAACAAGCTGACAACAAAGGGGATACAGATTAACAAGGTTCGGGAAAAGGTGCTTCTCATAACGTCTCCACAATTGAAAAATAATCAGAGACCGAACTTGCCGATATTTTCTTGATTTAGTCGGCATGATAGTGATAGTTGTTGAGCTAGTCACTCGATAAAGTCCCAAACCAATAAAAAGAATGACTTTTATTGGTTTGGATATGGAATTGGATCCGAAAAATATTTTACCGGGCCATAAGGTTTGACCTAACTATTACCTCGACGCATTAAATCTAAATCGGTATTATACGCCCCCATTCCGCATCCGTAGCTCAGCTGGATAGAGTAGGTGGCTTCGAACCACTTGGTCGGGGGTTCGAATCCCTCCGGGTGCACCAAATGTTAAAGGCAGCCAATGATGGCTGCCTTTTTTGTTTAGCGTGACTGTTTTTTTCGGTGCCATCCTGATTGGCTTTTTCAAGCAAGCAATGAGCGCAAAATTATTTTATTTCGGCAATAATTTTTTTCAAACCTTTTAAGGATGCTTCCACGCTTTGCATGGGCGTCATACCTTCCGGGTATACTTCCTGTTCGACTACCAGCCACAAAGTACCGCCAAGGGTTTTATTGGCGATGATCAGTGATTTCCAATCGGTTGTATCTTGCCCGATGATCGGGTTTTCTTTGTTGCCTTCTTTCGGCGCGGCAGCTTTGTAATGAGTAGTAATGGTTCTGCCTGGATAGGCTTTGACAAAATCAACCGGATCTTTTCCTGCGACTTCAGTCCAACCCACATCTTGTTGCAGTACTACGTCTGAACCAGTATTGGTTCCAATAACATCCCATGGAGTTTTGCCGGTTTCCCCTTCCATTTCCTCTTTATGGTTGTGGTAACCCGTATGCATTCCATGTTGTGATAATTTTTCTTGCACTTTTTTCAAATCATCAGCCACTTGTTTTGCGCCTTCACTGGTGAAGGCGCGTTTGTCCATAGGAATAATTAAATACTTGCAATCAATTGCTTTATAAAAAGCGATGGTGGCATCAATTTTTTCCGGGGACAGTTTGTCGAAATGCACATGTGCACCTGATGCTTTTAATCCATTTTTATCCAGAAATTTTTTCAATCCTTTCGCATCGTTGGCATAGGGACCAAAATTACCGGCGAATTCAACACCTTGAAATCCCATTGCTTTTAATTTTTTCAACGTACCTTCGAAATCGGCTGCCACATCATCTTTGACTGACCATAACTGCACACTTAATTGTGGTGATGTGATTTTTTCTGCTGCAAAAACCGATGAACCTATACTGGTTATCATGGCCATGGCAAAAACCTTTATCATTAATAATTTCATTTTTTATCCCCTTGTTTTAAAAAATTATATATTCAGTATGGTAGACACTGACAAGATTAAATCTTGCCTGATTTTAATTGTTCGGCTGCGTAATTGGCGGCACGCGCTGTAATAGCCATATAAGTCAATGATGGATTTTGTGCAGCAGAAGAACTCATACAAGCACCATCGGTGACAAATAAGTTGGGAACATCATGCGCTTGATTCCATGCATTTAATACAGATGTTTTCGCATCTTTGCCCATACGTGCTGTACCCATTTCATGAATCGATAATCCCGGATTCCAGCCACTGAGAGCACGAACGTGTTTGGTGACATCTTTTACGCCAATAGCTTCCAGAATTTCTGCTGCTGTGTCGGCAATATCGTGCAACATTTTCATATCGTTTTCAGAATAGCTGCAATCAATATGCAGTTGTGGCATGCCCCATTTGTCTTTGAGTGTTGGGTGCAAGGAAACCTGGTTTTCATATCGCGGTAACATTTCCCCTGAACCATTCAAACCAAACATCCAGCCGCCAGCACTGCGAATTGCTGCTTTAAAATCTGCACCTATACCATCGCGATGACCTACTGCCTCCCATCCTTCACGTACTGCACCACCGTTCAGAAAATATCCTCGCAAAAACTTATCTGTTTTTTCCGTGTAATTCCTGAATTTTGGCATGATCAATCCGGTAGGGCGACGGCCTGAATAGTATTCGTCTTCAAATCCCTCTACTTTTCCAATTGCACCTGAACCGTATAAGTGATCCATTAAATAATGACCCAAAGCACCGGAAGAGTTGGCAATGCCCGTCGGAAAAGCGTCGCTTTTTGAATTCAGCATGATTTGTGTGGTGCCTAATGTAGATGCACACAAAAAAATGATTTTCGCAAAATACTCTCGAGTTTCTAAGGTTTCGGCATCGATAACACGAACGCCAGTGGCGCGATTGGTTTTGGGATCATAAATCACGCTGTGTACGATACTGTTAGTGACTATGCTCAGATTATTGGTTTTTTGTGCGGCAGGAAGCGTTGAACTTTGTGTGGAAAAAAAAGCACCGAATGAACAGCCTTTTTGACATTCATTTCGAGCCTGGCATTGGATGCGACCTTGCTCAATATGATGAGCTGCCGGTACGGATAAATGCGCGCATCGTCCTATAATTAATTTGCGAGTTGTCCATTTTTTTTCGATACGCGCTTTCATTTCTTTTTCTACCGCATTCATTTCAAAAGGCGGCAAAAATTGACTGTCAGGTAAAATTTCCAGGTTTTCTTTTGATCCGCTAATTCCTGCGTGAACTTCAACATGGTCGTACCATTTTTCCAAATCTTTATAACGGATCGGCCAATCGACTCCACGACCATCTTGTAGATTGGCTGCAAAATCATGTTCGCTCCAGCGGTAGGATTGTCTGTGCCACAGCAGGGATCGGCCGCCGAATTGATTGCCGCGAATCCAGTCAAAAGGTTTATCTTTTGGTGTGCTGTAAGGGTAGTCCTTGTCATTCATAAAAAAATGTTTGGTGGAATCAGTAAACGCATAACATTTTTTTTGTACAAAAAATTCTTCATCCGTTAATTTTTTTTCAATTTTTCCGCGAAATGGCATTTCCCATGATCTAACCCCTTCGCCAATATAATCCTTGCGATGTTCTACCATACGCCCGCGCTCAACGATCAAGGTTTTCAAACCTTTTTCGCATAATTCTTTCGCTGCCCAGCCACCGGATATTCCGGAACCTACCACGATCGCATCAAAAATAGTGGGTGATTTTGCAATAAGGATATTTGACATATGATGTTCTTAAA
>CAMLML010000080.1 GCA_946481095.1 uncultured Cellvibrio sp. | reverse complement strand
ACCCCGATTTGAGATGAAAGATGGTGGTATCGAGGAAGAATAAACATGATTAAAAATCGGTTTTTAAAATTGTCCCTTTACCTGTTGTTGATGTTTGCGGGATTGGTTCTGACAGTCACGCTGGCGGGAATGTTCTTGTCATCCAGTGGTGCCTTGATGAATGTCGCTAGCCTGGTACAAGGGATACCAGGACTGCTGATGTTTATTATTCGGCTCGGTGTTTATGCATCACTCTATTTTGCGTTGCCAACCCTAATCCGGAAAAAACGGCCCACTGCGTCAGCTGACTTTATTCATCGTGCCCGATTATTGTTGTTGCGTATTTTGGTGGTGTATGAAGTGTTATTTGGTATCAACGTGATTGGCCTTCTCGTCGGGGCTGCATCATGATCGTGACCTCTGCGCTTGAACTCTATACGCAATTATTTGCATGGCATATGTATACCGCTACCGCATATCTTTTTTTTGGTACCGGACTTGCGCTCATTCCATTTATTCTGATGACGATTGACACACTGCTCGAATCCTGGGAGAACAGTTGGGACGCAGAAGATTTATTAAAAACGCTGGAAGTTAAAGCCTATACGATGTTGTTGGTGATCTTTTTTTGTTTGTCGCCATCCATCAACATTACATTTTCCGGCACTCAATACGCCTATACATCGTGCAATGCGGAAGATGAAGATCGTGAAACTGAAATCAAGGATGGTGACACAGGAACCACTTACGATAAACAGGCTGACAAAATCGCTGCCATTTATGGAGAGCGTCAACCCAAAGCACCGCTTTGGTGGTATCTCACTACACGATTGTGGCAAGCGACATCAGCAGCATTGATTCAAGAAATACCCTGTACCAGTGACTTAACATCTATTACCCAAACCTTGCTGACATCAAAAATAAAAGACCCGGCTTTATCCAATGAGGCCAATCAGTTTTATGGTGATTGTTACATCAAAGCGTCGAATCAATTTTTATCCAACATTCCCCCTGAAGATGAAAAACCCGGTGCATTGAAAGGCGACGCCATTTTCGATGATGTTTCCTGGTTGGGTTCCACTTTTTTCCTGGATCATCCGGATTACTATTCCACCATGCGTCCCACACGCGAAGTGAAGGCATTTCCTTATTCGGAACTGCGGGATAAAGTCATCGCACCACCGCCACCGGCAGGTGTTGATGTAGGCGGTTTTCCCACCTGTTATGAATGGTGGACCGGCGTTCCCCCGGATGGCTCAACCAGTTCGGATGCCAATAGTTTGATGAAACGTTTGCTGGCCGATGTCAAAGCCAATGCGCCTGCGGATTTTGAAGAAAAGTTCATGGATGGATTTAACTATACATCCGAAGATGATGCGGATCAGCATCGATTGCGTATTGCATTAACCTCGGCGAATGATGAATTTACGCCGCTGTCATTACCCAATTTTGCCAATGCTTACTCAAGTGCTGAAGAGGGTGCCGTGCAAAATGTCTTTAACAATATCGCTGACGGTGTTCTTGTTGGTTTTGGTGCGCTTCTGAAAGGTTTTCCTGCAGTGGTTGAATCCACCACTATGCGACATCTGGTTATTATTGTGGAAGCGCTGGTCAAAATGATGTTCACACTGATGCTGCCGATCTTAATGTGGCTCAGTCTTTATAACATCAAAACGTTAATCACATTGACGGCGGTTCAATTCAGTTTTTATATGTGGTCGTATATTTTTGCGATCTGTTATTGGATGAATAATTTTTTATTCGGCTCGATGATGACCACCGGTGATGCCCTGACGACCATCAAACGATTGGGCACCGAAGCATCAATTGCACCCTTTATCGTTTTGGGTTGGGTAATTATGTATTCCTATGTGGTTCTACCGGTATTCTTTTCGGCATTGATCGGTACGGCGGGGAGAAATTTAGGGTCGGGATTGGAAAATAAAATGAAAGGGTTTGGTGGCGGAATAGGCGCCGGAGCGCCAAGTAAAATGAAAATATAAATCTAGTTTAGCGGCGTTCAAAGTTGGGGCGTGCCTGGTTTTCTACGCGTCCTAATGATGTTCTTCCTTCGAGATCTTCGTCCTCTTCGAGAAATTCACTCCAATCAATTTCCTTTTCATTTTCAGTGTGATTTCGAATCAATGCTACGAACCCGGCAATAATAGAGCCGATTAGTTTGGCGAAGGCGATGACTATACCAAATGCCAGGACAACCAAACGCCAAGAAACAAAACCAACTTTATTCCAGTTTATTTTATTGACGACAAATGCAATTCCTTGCGCCAATTTGGAAATAATAAGCCACACAAAACCGCCTATTTTTTTGGCGCGATCAGTTTTGGTTGACGCAATGCTGTTCATAATTTCATCCTCTTGAAACACCTCTATGGTTCGTACTATAGCAGTTTAGGTATGAATATAAAGTGAATTACGAATTACGTAATTAGGGAAGGATATATTGATCCCTAGAATCTGACCCGGCACATTTTCCTGAACAAACAGTTACAATGCAGCCGCATTAGTCACAGGATCAGATGATGACACTTACAGAAAATAAGATCGAACAGGGTTTAATTGAAAGACTGGTAGACCTAAAGTACACCTACCGCCCTGACATCCGCGACCGCGAAACGCTTGAACAAAACTTCCGTAAGAAGTTTGAAGCCCTCAACATGGTATCCCTCACCGATGCCGAATTTGCTCGCCTGCGGGACAGCATAGTCACCAACGATGTATTCGCTGCTGCCAAAACCCTGCGCACCCGCAATACCTTTATCCGTGAAGATGGCACCCCACTGCAATACACCTTGGTGAACATTAAAGACTGGTGCAAAAACGATTACGAAGTTATCAACCAACTGCGCATCAACACCGAAAACAGCCACCACCGTTACGATGTGATTTTGCTCATCAACGGCGTGCCCGTAGTACAAATTGAACTCAAAACCCTGCAGGTCAGCCCACGCCGCGCCATGCAGCAAATCGTTGATTACAAAAACGACCCCGGCAATGGTTACGACAACAGCCTGCTGTGCTTTATGCAGTTGTTTATTGTGAGCAACCAAAACAACACCTATTACTTTGCCAATAACCACAACCAACACTTCAGCTTTAATGCCGACGAACGCTTTTTGCCGGTTTACAAATTTGCGGACCCCGACAACCGCAAAGTCGATCGTTTAGATGAGTTCGCGGTTAAATTCCTCGCCAAATGCTTGCTGGGTGAAATGATCAGCCGCTACATGGTGTTGGTCGCCAGTGAACAAAAACTATTGGTGATGCGCCCTTACCAAATCTATGCCGTTAAAGCGATTGTGGATTGCATCCACCAAAACCGTGGTAATGGCTACATTTGGCACACCACGGGTTCAGGTAAAACACTCACTTCGTTTAAAGCCTCCACCCTGCTAAAAGATAACCCCGACATTGAAAAATGTTTATTCGTGGTGGATAGGAAAGACCTGGACCGCCAAACCCGTGAAGAATTTAATAAATTCCAAGAGGGTTGTGTTGAGGAAAACACCAATACCGAAACATTGGTTCGCCGCATGCTCTCTGAAGGCTATGCCGATAAGGTGATTGTCACCACCATTCAAAAGCTCGGCCTTGCGCTGGATGAAAACAGCAAGCGCAACCAAAGCAAAGCCAAAGAAGGCAAGCAAACCTACAAAGAGCGTTTGGCACCACTGCGTAATAAGCGCGTGGTATTTATTTTTGATGAATGCCACCGCTCGCAATTTGGCGATAACCACCAAGCCATTAAAGAATTTTTCCCGAATGCGCAATTATTCGGTTTTACCGGTACGCCGATTTTTGACCAAAACGCTACCTATAAACAAATCGACGGCCAAGAAGCTTCATATAAAACCACTGCCGATATTTTTGAAAAGCAATTGCACGCCTACACCATTACCAATGCTATTGATGACAACAATGTACTGAAATTTCACATCGACTATTTCAAACCTGAGGTAGTGGGTGCAGCCGAGGGGCAAAAAGCCAAACCGAAAGCGGGTGATGCCATTTCACAACAAGCCGTAGTTGAGGCGATATTGGCTAAACATGATGCGGCAACCAATCACCGCCGTTTTAATTCGATTTTGGCCACGGCATCCATCAATCACGCCATTGAGTACCATCGCCTATTTACGGAAATACAGGCCAAACGCAAAGCGGAAGATGGCAACTTTCAACCGTTAAATATCGCCTGCGTATTTTCACCACCCGCCGAAGGCAATAAAGACGTACAGCAATTGCAGGAAGACCTGCCGCAAGAAAAACTGGATAACAGCGTAGCGCCCGACGAAAAGAAAGCAGCACTAAAAAATATCCTCGCCGCCTACAACACACAATACAAAACCAATCACAGTATTAATGAGTTTGACTTGTATTACCAAGATGTACAGCAGCGCATCAAAGACCACAAATACACCAACAAAGACTACCCGCACGACAATAAAATCGATGTCACCATCGTGGTGGATATGTTGCTGACAGGTTTTGATTCCAAATACTTAAACACACTCTATGTGGATAAAAACCTCAAATACCACGGCTTAATTCAAGCCTTCTCGCGCACTAACCGCATACTGAACGACACCAAACCCTACGGCAATGTGTTGGATTTTCGCCAGCAAGAACAAGCCGTAAAAGATGCCATTGCCTTATTCAGCGGCAGTGATTTTGAAGCGGCCAAGAAATACTGGTTGGTCGATGCTGCGCCCGTGGTGATAGAAAAACTCGACACCGCCATCACCAAGCTGCAAGATTTTATGCAAAGCCAAGGCTTGCCTTATTCGCCTGCGGAAGTAAACAACTTGAAAGGCGATGAAGCACGCGGCCAATTTATTCATTTATTTAAAGATGTTCAGCGCCTTAAAACCCAGCTTGACCAATACACGGATATCACCCCAGAACAAAACCAAGCCATAGAAGCTGTTATTCCAGAAGACACTCTGCGCGCCTTTAAAGGCATGTATTTAGAAACCGCCAAACAATTAAAAGCGGTGCAAGAGAAAGGCAGTGATGCAAATGACCCGGTGCAACAACTGGATTTTGAATTTGTCTTGTTTTCGTCTGCGATTATCGACTACGACTACATCATGGCGTTAATTGCGCAATACACCCAAACCGCGCAAAAAAGCCCCGCCAAACAAAAAGCCAGCCGCGATCAGCTGATTGGCTTGCTTGCGTCAACTAGCAACATGATGGACGACCGCGAAGACATCACCGCCTACATCAATCAACTCAAGGCCGGTGAAGTGTTGGATAAAAAACAAATCCGCGCCGGTTTTGAAGCCTTTAAAGCCAACAAGGCCGCGCAGGCCATTAATGAAATGGCCGCCAAACACCAGCTTGAAAGTACGGCACTGCAAAGCTTTGTTGAAAACATTTTGCGCCGCATGATTTTTGATGGCGAACAATTAAGTGATTTACTTGCACCGCGTGAACTGAGTTGGAAGGAGCGCAGCAAAGCCGAAGTGGCATTAATGGAAGACTTGATTCCGCTGCTTAAAAAATTAGCCCAAGGGCATGAGATTTCGGGATTAAGTGCGTATGAGTAAGAACACTAAAAAGTTAGTGCCGAAGTTGCGCTTTCCTGAATTTCGGGATGCGGGGACGTGGCAACAATTGCGCTTGGATGAGATTGCTAGTCGTGTGTCCTTGAAAAACAAGAACGGACAGGTCATTCGGGTTCTAACAAATTCAGCTGCAGATGGAATAGTAGATCAAAGAGACTACTTCGAAAAAGATATTGCGGTTCAGGGAAACCTTGAGGGTTACTACGTCGTTAATAATGGTGACTATGTATATAACCCAAGAGTTTCTAATTTGGCTCCTGTTGGTCCAATCTCAAAAAACAAGCTCGCGACTGGCGTGATGTCTCCGCTGTATTCCGTTTTTAGATTCAAAGATTCCGACAACAGTTTTTACGAACAATATTTCAAAACACCTAACTGGCATCTTTATTTGAGAAAAATTTCAAATAGTGGCGCTAGGCATGATCGTATGGCAATCACAACTGATGATTTTATGAGTATGCCATTGCCTGCACCAGCACCAAAAGAACAACAAAAAATCGCCGATTGCCTATCCAGCATTGATGACCTAATCACAGCACAAAGCCAAAAAGTCGAAGCCCTCAAAACCCATAAAAAAGGCCTAATGCAACAACTCTTTCCCCGCGAAGGCGAAACCGTTCCGCGCTTGAGGTTCCCTGAGTTTCGGAATGCGGGGGAATGGGAGGAGAAGGAGCTGCGTAATTTCAGCGAGTGTGGATTGTCAAATGGCGTATTTAACGACCCGAAAAAGGTGGGGCGAGGCTACAAGTTGGTTAACGTATTGGATATGTATATTGATACCGTTATCGATGAGACAAAACTGAGCTTGGTTGATGTATCCGAAAATGAATTTTTGAAGAATAAAGTTGAAAATGGAGATATTTTTTTTACGCGCTCCTCACTGGTTAAATCAGGAATAGCTTATTCAAATATCTACACTGGAAACTCTTCTGATATTACATTCGATGGGCATTTAATTAGATTTAGACCGAACAAAAGTATTCTTTCGCCAATGTTTGCTAATTATTTGCTTAGGACATCTAAGGTTAGAAGCCAATTAATTGCACGTGGGAAATCAGCAACAATGACAACAATAGGGCAAGCCGATGTTGCTGGCGTTAAATTAACAGTTCCAAAAATTATTAACGAACAAGAAAAAATCGCCTCATGCCTATCCAGCATTGACAACCTAATCACCGAGCAAACACAAAAACTAGAAACTCTCAAAGCCCATAAAAAAGGATTGATGCAGCAACTTTTTCCCGCCACGGAGGCAGATAGCGAATGAGTGCGAAGCCTAAAGCATACACTTACAGAACTATAAGTGGTCTTGTAAAGAAACTGCGCAGCGACTTAGAAAAAAAGGATTTTGTATTGCTATATGCACATAACGGCACTGGCAAAACACGTTTATCTATGGCTTTTAAGGAAGCTGGAAAGTCGGGCGAAGCACGAGACACACTTTACTTCAACGCCTTCACAGAAGACCTATTTGTTTGGGATAACGATTTACGTGGAGACACTCAGCGAGTCTTACGATTGAACACAGAATCTCGTTTTTTTGCGGGGCTTGCTGAGCTAGAAATGGAAACACGTATTCGTCGATTCTTGAGCCGTTACACTGACTTTAATTTTTCCATCGACACCGCTGAGTGGACAGTCAGCTTTAGCCGTGAAGTAACAATTCGCGGTAGAAGTGAAGTCGTGGACAATATAAAAATATCGAGAGGTGAAGAAAATATTTTTATTTGGTGTTTTTTTCTTGCAATCGCTCAATTGGCGATTGATGCGACGGAAGATCAGGAAGCTTATAGTTGGGTTAAGTATATCTACATTGACGATCCAATTTCTTCTTTAGATGATAACAATGCTATTGCCGTCGCTAGTCATCTCGCGCAACTTCTCAGCAATAATGAAAAGAAAATCAAGGTGGTTCTGTCATCGCATCACACCCTCTTTTATAACGTTATGTGGAATGAAATGCGCAAAGCGGAGAAATATTCGTTATGTCGGCATCAAGGAAGTAACATTTATATTTTAAAGAATACTGGCGACACACCATATTTTCATCATGTATCCATGCTTCTGCAACTACATCGAACCGCAACAAAAGGAACTTTGTACACATACCATTTTAATATTTTGCGAAATATCTTAGAAAAGACTGCGGCATTTCATGGGTTCAATAACTTCTCGGCTTGCATCAAGCAGCGCGACGATGACCCTGAGGGCATTGTGCATACCAGAATGATTAATGTAATAAATCACGGCAATTACTCTTTGTTTGAGCCTATCGAGATGCTTGAAGAAAACAAAAATTACTTTAAAGCCATACTGAAAGATTTTATGGCCAATTACCGCTTTAACCCTGAGCTGTTTCCTGAATCTGAATTGAATATGAGCCAATCATGACCGAAAACGACCAAAAAGAATTAGGCAATACGCTCTGGAAGATTGCCGACGACCTACGCGGCGCAATGAATGCCGACGACTTCCGCGATTACATGCTGTCGTTTTTATTTTTGCGATACCTCTCCGATAACTACGAACTAGCAGCAAAAAAAGAATTGGGTAGCGATTACCCAGTGTTAGATGAAGAAGATCGCCGCGCACCGTTGTCTCTTTGGTATGCAGAGAATCAAAGCGACATTGCTGATTTTGAAAACCTGATGCGCCGCAAAGCACATTATGTAATTGAGCCACAACACCTGTGGAGCAGTATTGCCGAACTTGCACGAACGCAAGATGAAGAGTTACTGCATACTCTGCAAAAAGGCTTCAAATATATTGAAACCCAATCCTTTGAAAGCACCTTCGGCGGGCTGTTCTCAGAGATCAATCTGGACTCAGAAAAACTTGGTAAAAATTACACTGAGCGTAATAAAAAACTCTGCACCATTATCAGTAAAATTGCCGAGGGTATTTCTAAATTCTCTACCGATAGCGATGTGCTAGGCGATGCTTATGAATACCTCATTGGTCAATTCGCCGCTGGCTCAGGGAAAAAAGCAGGCGAGTTCTATACCCCGCAACAAATGTCATCTATTTTGTCCTCTATCGTTACTCTGGACAGTCAAGAGCCAGCCACCGGGAAAAAGAAAAAACTTGATAAGGTGTTGGATTTTGCATGTGGCTCCGGTTCATTGTTATTGAATGTGCGCAAACAAATGGGGCCGCGCGGTATAGGGAAAATTTTCGGCCAAGAATCCAATATAACCACTTACAACCTTGCACGCATGAATATGTTGCTGCATGGCGTGAAAGATTCCGAGTTTGAAATTCATCACGGCGATTCCTTGGCAAACGATTGGGATATTTTGAACGAAATGAACCCAGCCAAAAAAGTGGAGTTCGATGCAATCGTCGCCAACCCACCCTTCAGCTACCGCTGGGAACCAAACGAAGCACTGGGCGAAGATTTCCGCTTCAAAAGTTACGGCCTTGCCCCCAAATCAGCCGCCGATTTTGCATTCTTGCTGCACGGTTTTCACTTCCTTGGCAAAGAAGGCACCATGGCCATCATTCTTCCGCACGGCGTGTTATTCCGTGGCGGCGCAGAAGAACGCATTCGCACCAAATTATTAAGAGATGGCAACATTGATACCGTAATCGGCCTTCCAGCCAATTTATTTTTCTCCACCGGCATTCCAGTTTGTATTTTGGTTTTGAAGAAATGTAAAAAGCCCGACGATGTTTTATTCATCAATGCCAGCGAACACTTTGAAAAAGGTAAGCGACAAAATAAATTGCTGCCTGAACATATTGAAAAAATCATCTACACTTACCAATTCCGCAAGGAAGATGCCCGTTATTCTCGCCGCGTTAGTATGGAAGAAATTGAGAAGAACGACTTTAACCTGAACATTTCACGTTATATCAGCACCGCAACAGCAGAAGAGGAGGTTATGCTTGAAGACGTCAATAAGACTCTTGTGGATTTAGAAGTAAAAATTAAAGCGGCAACTAAAAGGCATAATGATTTTCTTAAAGAGTTAGGTCTTCCGGGTTTACCTTCATAAGGATTTATTGTAAATCCGTTTTTGGGAAAAGAAAGTTGATCTATCTAACTGAATTGCTTGACCTTTTTCGGGTTTTTGCCTTTTCCCCATGGATAAAAATCGAGTTTTGTTTAAAGTTAATCAATCGGCCAAAAAATGGAAGTTCGCACTGATGCAGGTTAAGCAGTAAAATCCGATATTTTAGTGAAGTAAGAAAACAGCTGGGTACTGTGAAACTAGGCAATTTTGAAATATAAACCAAAAATTTAGCTTTGATCCCAGTTAGATTTTTGGTGTGCGATCTCGTTTGCTCAATTGCTGAATCCAATATTCAGGCGCTTTGAGTTTGTTGCCAAATTGCGCCCACTCATCTGAGCAGTTTTCTCTCGGAGTCCATGATCTAGGTATTGGTAAGTTTATGGCGTTCCATAAAGCGCAATGTGCTTCATGGCACAACTCTTCTTTCATATAGTCAATTAGTAGTAGAGGGATCCCATGGGACCCAATTTTTGGATTCCAGGTTCGACACACTATTTGCACGTAATCTTTAGCTTCAAAAACAACTTCTTTTTGATTTTTTCGTGCTCCATAGTTGGGAATCCAAACTAGTCGATCCCCTGGAACCAATTTCTCCAAACCAATTATCATACCATTCTTAATATTATTTTCTCTATCCAGATACGGGGTAGGATCAACACAACAATTTTGATCATTCTCACTAAATCCCGAAACATGGCTACCAGAATCAGTCACAAATATATCTAAAGAATCATAATTACTATGACATTCCCAAAAATCTATTATTTTTGCTTGTGTTGAAAAAATGCTTTCATAGGAAGTTAGTCCAAAAGTTTGACCTTCCTCAAGCATCAGCGTAATTCTATCTCCACGCTTTAACATATGGGGAACATCAGAACGCCAACTATCTATTCCTGCAATCTCTATTGCAGCTAACCGAATTGCATCAATAGCTAGATTGACTGGTACCTTAAAAAATTCTCTATTTCTCGAAACACGAAATTTTGATAAAAAATCATGAACTCTGCCTTCAACCTCTTTTGGCATCGACGTCATCAATCTAAACTCAATAGCAAAAGGAGTAGCAACGGAAGTATTAAAAAGTTGCTTGCTGCGATCTTCAGCTAAAGAATATGTAAATCCAATTTTAATTAAATGTGGCATCGATTCATTGCTAAGCACATAAACAAATCCAATGCTACGTGTATTATTCTTCATTCACATCCTTAAAAAATAAACTATTTATTTACAATCGGGCCAAGGCTGTGTGAAAACTCAAAAAACGCCGAGTAACGAATTTAAACGCCCGAAATTTGGTATCAGTTTGGTATCAGGAAGCGGCATTGTTTGCAATTTGATCGGAAAATTGTATTGCTAACCCTTAATAAAAATTCCGGTTTATTTCATATCTGCAGTTATTGTTCTTTCCGCCTTGATTTTGTTGTAAATCTCCTCGCGATGAACGGGAAGATTTTTGGGGGCTTCGATGCCTATCCGAACTTGGTTGCCTTTTACGCCTAACACTACAACGTCAACACTGTCCCCAACTTTGAGGCTTTGACCAATGTTTCTTGTTAAAATTAACATTGTTTATTTCTCATTAATAATTAATCTTTTTAGACGATAAATTTCAACACGTTGGATTGACCTAAACCAGATCAACCTCAATCACATCAATTCCCCATCCACCTTTAGGTTTGTTTTCTGAAAGCACATCAACCACATGTTCACGCACAATCAGATTACCGGGATTCTCAACCATTCTGAACATTAAACAATTGGCCGGTACCTTATCCTTATCCAAGGTAACCTCTCTAAATGCCAGCAGCGCAGGAACCTCATCGTCGTCACCAGCTTCCATCAGTTCATCAAAATCCGAATGATCCAGATGTGCCGCTTTAATTAGTCCGATCACATTGAAAGCAAAAAAATTATCCCAGGTTTGGCCTGTCTCCGTATTTACCAGCTTTGCAGGAAATACCTGAAAATTATCGACACCGGCTGCCTGAAGTGCCTGAGCCAGCGTACCGCTTACCAAAGGGACTTCGTCACCTAAAAAATGTGGCAGCCTTTCATTTTTCGGAAAATTAACTTCAAAGATTAAGGGAGGTAATTCCGCACTAATTAAATGCCCTCCAAGAAATGTAGAATCATCGTCAATTTCAGGGTTGGCTACCACTCCGTAATCAAGATAGTTATCGGTTTCCATCAAGTAAAAATTCGTCATAATTTCTTTCTTGTTCTGGCAGGTACTGAATTGTCATTTGATCAATCAAAATCGACTGGAATCACTCCAGCCATCAGCAGGAATAATTTCACAACCGGTAATTTTCATATCATCGAAAGCAATTTTAAGCTGTTCACATATAAAGATAATATCGTGATAATTATGCTCACGAAACATCAAAGCGCCACCCGTTTTAGACTCATCGAGTTTCAAGTTAAATATGCGAGCTACGCTTTTCCCCCAGGTGCTGAAATCGGATAACTCTTTGTTCATACAGTTAATTCGGCCTATAACGTTAATTAAGCTGTACCCCGTAACACTTCTGTCATTAAAATTGATAATCAGAGGGAGTTGCTGATAATTGTCAACGCCTGCGATTTGTAATGCTTTCAAAACGCTCTCATTCACAATAGGTGCACCATCCGCTTCAAAATAATCGGGCAGATCAATCGAGTCGCATTCAAAATTAACCGAAATATCATGGCTATTTTGGGGTATTTCGATAAGCAGGCCTTTTAAAAAGTCGATACCCCATCCATCACCGGAAGGGAAATTTAAATGACGAACTTTTCTCAAACTCTGGGATTGCAACACATAGTACATTTGGCCTAAGTTCCTCTAAATGGCCCTTCATCCAAACCGGGGTTTGGAAAGGTTATTGTTGTAGATGTATGGCCTTTTCCTTTATAGGATAAGACTGATTTGCCGGGTCCAGGAACTTCAAAACTTCTATCGGTAGCGCCCTGATAAATTTGAATGGCTCTACGTTGTTCCTCTCTGTGAAGGCACCACTTGGATTCGTTTTTGGAGAGTTTATTAAATGCATAATTTTCCAAACTTTCGATTCCTTGTTTGAGCTTGTCTTCCCATTCACTTTTCTCAATCTCCTTACAATCATCAGGGTTAGTAATCAAGGTTACCAAGCGTCTGATTAATGCATCAACCTCATCGAAATAATCTTCATCATGGCCAGGGCCATGCATCTGTAAAGGGGCGCCTTGGTCAATAGAATCCCAAAACTCAGAATAGGCACCATTCCCTTTCCTTGCTGGTAAGCCAATACAGTTTTTATCCCTGTTAGGAAAGAAACCAATTTTTTTCAGAAAGTGATTAAGTCGGATACGCTTATCCGTTGGTGAAGATGTATTAGCATTCTTGACCATTGCAGATAGTGCAACACAATGATGCCCTTGATAGGTATAGCTGGGTGGGAATTTGGAGCCGGGATAAACGGCGGTTTTCTTCGGAATTTTTTCAAAGATGCCCGTCATTGTTTTGCGTTTCCATCCACTATCGCCCGGTGCGGTCTCCTTAATTTCTTCTTTTTTGGGTTCATCGTGTTGCTGGCCACAGATAACACACTTACCTTCATCCTGCATTGCAACAATCATTGCAATGGTTTCTCCGATCTGCATAAATCACCTAATATATATCCTATATCCGTAGGTTATGTTTCACCAAACTGCGCCAGAAATCAATGCATATTTATGCGCCGCCGATCAACTTTTATGGCAGTTATTCGCCTTTGGATTTTAAATATTGCTTCCTCGCTTCAACGCTTTTATCTACTGGATTTTTATCATCCAATTTATTTTTACGCCCATCATAGCGACGACGCGGCGAACAACTGACCTGGTGTATTGTTTTCCAGGTTATCGTAAAGGCAACGCCACACCTTTTTCCCCTAACTCGCTCACCAAAACAGGATTTTTTTGTTAAGCGCTTTCCAGTCGCGACCGTTTTCACTCCGATCATAAAATAAATCTGCTCCGTCGGAGACTCTTGTCACGAAAGGTAGCGAAGAGATTGCCGCCGACATCGGCTGCCAATGCACTCGTGCAAAAGCGATAAGCTAAAAGAAAAATGAAAATTTTTTTCATAAGATATCTCATCGTTTTACAGTGATAATTCCGCAGTCCTCTTAAAAATTGAATACCAACTCTTTGCCGTTGCGAAGTTTGATTTCAACATTCGAGTTTTTGGAGCTGCCGGTAAAGTTGATTGCTTCTACAGGATTCAGCTCGTCCTCGCTCCAGCCTTCGCCGGACCGCTTCCATAACATTAAAGTGATATGGGTCCCGTGCGCTACCGCTTTTTCTTCAGCGCTTACATTGATGACAGCACTTGAATCGCTCTGAGGATGCATCGCGTGGACTTGTAACGTTTCTATTGAATTCCAGCCCTTCAAAGGAATCACGGCTAATTGATGAATGCCATTGTCGATGGTGTGTACTTCTCTGCCGTTGACCACGCTGGCGTTGTGCACAATACCTTGGCCGAGATCTGGCAAAGCGTAATGACCCAAGCGAAACTCGGTTTGAATCGGGCTGATATTTCGGTCAACGCGAAGAATGCCATTCGTTAGCGGTATTTCTGCCAGCTGAAATTTAATCCGGCTATCGGTTTCGAGTACCGCGTCACGGTAGTAAATGCCGTTCTTATAATTTTTAAAAGTAAATAATCGAAACGCCTCCCATTCTGAGGCTGCATTCTTGACGACATAATTCATCGCCACGGCGCCGTTGGCGCCATCTTGCTGCCAGGGGAATTCCGAGTGGTATGAAAGCCTGTTGTAGTTTTCGCTTCCGCGAAAGGCTTCCCAGTTATCGACAACTTTAACGTGGCACCAGGCTCTGATTTCTGAACCACCGATGGCGGGATAGTTGGTGATTAAAATATCCGAGTCTTTATGGAAGCGGTTGTACACCGCATCCTGGGTGTAGCGATTTCCCCATGGGCCTTCATTTTCGACGGCGGACCAGAAGGGGCTTTCTTTCGGCAACAGCAGTGCAAAGAATGCCTTGCCTGACCAATAAACACTGCCTCTGGTGCTGTAGGTTTGTACGGCGGGTTCAAAGGGGCCGTAAAAACCCAAGGTGGGCACACCGTCTTTCAAAAAGTCGGGATGTTTGAGGAATTGAAGCAATGTGCCGGAGGCAATTCGTCGCATCCAGCCGGCATTAATATCGGCCCGATTTGTGTAGTCGAGCAGTGCCAGCGGCGCAACTGACCCAAAACGGTACGCAATACTGCGGCCCCACATGATCATCTCCCCGTCCTTGCTAAACAAATAGGGATAGCTGTCGGCCATCTCGCCGAAGTGATCAGTAAAACGCTGGGCGATGTCCGGGTAGACACGCTTGCCATAAAATTCGGACCAGAGCATGCCGTAAAATTGGTAACCCCACATGCTGTAGTAATCGTAGGCGGGGTTGTCGTTGTACCAGCCTTCGCCGCGGTAATCGGAGAGGGATTTGTTCAGGTAATCTTTCAGTATTGAGCGGTCGACGTCGTAGCCTCTGCTGTCGAGAAAACTCAGTACGAAGATATTAAAAAATTTCCAATTGGAGGGGACAGTCGGCCCTTCTCCATAACTCAGCATGGTCTTGGCGAGTGAATCCCGATCACGCTGACTTAATGGGTCCCAAAGCACCTCGGGGGCTACAAAAAAGCTCATCGCCAGTGCCCCAAACTCCACCAGATTTTGCGACGGACCTTTGCCTTTTGGCTGCGGCGGGATAAACGCTTCGCTGTCGGGATCGACCAACCTGGCAAGATGGTGTTGGTAGTAATTCGCCAGGCGAATACCGTTGATCTCCAGATCCGGTTGCTCCCGCAAAAGCGGTGCGGCGGTCAGCAGTGTGCGCGCCAATTCTTCCAGGCGACTGGTGGGGTTGTGTACTCCATCGCGCGGGTAACTCTTGCCGGGCTGCTTGGGAAACAGCAGGGAATCTTCTTTGTTGTCCACGTATTGAAACGCACCTTCGAGCAAATAGCGGGCAGCATCCTGCCAGTGCTCGCGTGTCATTCCGGTGTGCGGACTTAATTCATGGTCGGGGTTCTCAAGGCGAAAGGCCTTCTCGCCTAAGCCGGCCTGCATGTAGTACAGCTCGGCGGCCAATTGCAAAAATGCACCGGAAGCGAAAGCCTCCGCATTGTCTGGATCGAACCCGTGCGGGCCAGCGCCAACAGGTTGGACGTTTCTCAATTTGCCGTTTTCGCCCACACTGGCGGTCAACGCCCGCCAGGCTTTCTGTACCGCATCAAGATAAGGTTGTTCTTCGAGTACGCCTAAATTTATTCCCTTGGCCAAACCGAACGCGATAAACGAAGTACCACTGGTTTCCCGCGCATTGTGGGTGCCGGGGTCTAATAAACCGGGGCGCCACAGGCCATCGTCTTGCTGTGCGGCAATAAACGCTGCCGCCATTTGCCGATATTGCTCGATATACCGAGGGTAATCCGGATGTGTTTTGGGAAAACGTTCAATGACCTGCGCAAGCCCTGCAAAAGACCAGGAGGTTCCGCGTGCCCAGTGAATGGTCTTGCCGTTCTTTTCGCGGATATCCAGGTAGGACTCGTCGCGGAAAAAGAGGCCAATGTGCGGGCTATAGAGCCGTTCGGTGGTGGCCCACCATTCCTGATTCATAAATTCCAGATACTTATCGTTGCCGGTGGCTTCCCACATCATCAGCCAGGACATGGGTCCCATATAAAGCGCGTCGCTCCAACTCCAGCGGTCCCGGCTGTGGGGATTTCCCCAGTCAAGGCTATGCGTCGATGGATCAGCCAGAATCTTGTCAAAAAGCACTTTGGACTCCGCGATCATCTTTGAGGCCTGATGCTTTTTGTGGAGACGCAGATAGGCTTGGGTAACACAATAATCATCTGCGTCATAAGGAGCTTCATCTCGCAAGCTGTAATTGAGGCGCTCGGCGTGCTCCCGCATCATCCTGTGGAACGAATTACCATCGAAACCGCCGTCTTCCAGATAGGGGGCGATATCCAGCGTGCCGATGTACAAGGGGCAAACACCCCAGGCGCGGGGCTCAAAATGCCAACCTTTGGGGTCCGGCATATTGGCCCATTGCCACTGCGCCACCCGCTCGGCGTAATCCAGAATAGTGTCGGGCGCCAGTAAATCCTTGTCAGTAGCTATCTTGCGTGTTGAGGTTTTGCTGATATCACCAGCCGCATACTGGCGTAGATGGTGTTCCCAGTCGGGGCTCCAGATAAGTACATCCAGGCCGGGCCGATCAGCTCGTGTGATTAAAACCTGTGCTTGCCGCATTCGCTGCCACAGGGGGACATCCACCTCTGGCACCCACCCCGTGATGCCCTCGTCGGTCAGGTAACGAATATCCCAGTGCGGTTCAGAAAAGTTTTCGGTGGACGCCACGGCGACGCGTTGTGATGCCGAGGGGTCCGGGTACAGCAGATGCACCTTCGTCTTGCCATCTTTGGATTCAGCCAACAGGCGGAGCGTCGCCTGTTGGGCATCGGGAAGATTGTGCGGCCCCGAAAATACTTTCCAAGTCTGTTCGTTCAGATAAGCCACGCTGAAAAGCTGGCTGGTTTCTGGCTCTGCCGATCGATACATACCAATGTAGGGCACCCCATTAGGGTCGGCGACAATTTGCAGTGGTCCAGAGAAGCTGCTGTGTTCCGCCAACGTCCAGGCGACTTCCGCCATATTTGAGTGCAGTGGCGATGTATAAGCCTCACCGCCGCTGCGTCGCCAGTGAATACCGTCGTCGTCAGAACGGGCGTAAAACAGACGGCTTCCGGCTTCCGTGCCACCCGTGTGTCGCCAGGCCAGGTGCAGGGCACCATTTTTCTGTTGATAGATGTCCCACTCAAGATCGCCCTGCGCCGGCGTAATCAGTCCGGTATGGCGCCGCGACCAGACGCGATCATTGGTGTGGTAGTGATCGACGGTCAGGCGGTTGTCGCTATCCTCATAAATAAACAGCAAGTCCCCGTTGAGTTGACGGAGCAGATGGGGGGCGGTGATGTGCTGCTCTGTCGCAGTCATGCCGCGCCCTTGATTGAGTTCTAGCGAGCCGGACTCACTGCTGATCGCATACTGCAAGGTGGCGTCGCGAGTGTTCCAGACCACGTGCAGTCGGCCATCACCGTCCACGGTCAGCGCCAGCATATCAATCTCCGCAGGCGCGGTGCGAATCGAATTTCGCTGGCTTTTCCATGTGTCCTCACCCAGGCGCCGTTTAGCAGCAACAAGGTGGCCATCATCATCAAAATAAATCGCATGTTGGTGGACGCTGTCGGTATACAACGCATACCGTCGGCCCAAAGCTGGGGTTGTGTCACGGTTAAATTGTTCCTGGGTCACCGGGATTTGACGTGCCCCTATTTCTTGTGGACTCAGTGCAAGATCACCGCGCGTCAGCGCCAGGCAACCTGCCAGAAGCAGGCCGCATCCTAAGATAACTACTCTCAACATTGCATTTGCTCGCTATCAATTAATGATTCTTTTTATGGCAGTTTCCCAAGATTTCATTTCTGCTGCGTGAACTTCACTTCTCCGCAGGGTTCCACACCAGAACAGACAGGGCTGTTGGTCTGGCGCCTTTCCCGCCAGCATCATTGCCGTCCAACTGTTGCACTGCTTGTAATAAAAGATGTGCTTGCTGCGTTCGTCGCCACTGTTCCGGGTCCACGGAGGGCTCCCAGCCGCCCACATCCGTTTCCGTCAAGTAGCGGAATTGCCATTCCGACGTGTGTAAATTCTCCAAAGATGCAGCCACCACGCGTCCTCCTTGGCTGTCATCACGGTAGATCAAATGTACACTTGCGCGGTTTTTACCCTGCTCCGACAGTACGACGGCGCGTGATATCGGCGGTCGTTTAGTGCCGTGACCTTCAAGGGTGAAATCTATGCCTGCCTTTGGCCCCGCCAGCGTGTGCCATTTATCGCCGTCCCGATAGGCAAGATTGAAACGGGGCCGGGCGCCCTTTTTGGGCGACCAATAGGAAACAATCATCGGCTTCCCGTGTTGATCCGTTGCAATGAACGGCGGGTTCATGAGATTCCTGCGTTGCGGAATTGCGGCGGCAACTTCGGCATTTGCCTGGGTGATAGGTAAGGAGTAACGGCTACCGTCTGTTCGTGCCCAGGTCTGCCCTCCATCATCGGAATGGGCGTAGAGCAGCCCATGATTGGTGGCAACGTCCGGCGTCTCGCGCCAATTCCATGCCAAGTGCAGATGGCCATTGCCATCCATACTCATATCCCAATAAGCGCTGCGTTGCTGCTCGCCATCGATCAGGTTGTTCTGGCGCCGGGACCATTTGCGTCGCTCGGCATCGTAATGGTTTAACACCAGCCGTCCGTTGCCGGAACCGCCATCACGATAGAGAAACAACAAATCTCCATTCGCCTGGCGGAAAAACTGCGGATAGGTGACGCTGCTTTCGGCGGTGCCCACCATCACGCGCGGCTTTCCCATGGCCAGACCGCCTGGTTCAAGGCTCCGACTGTAATGCAGTGGACTATTGTGATGGCCCCACGCTAGGTGCAAATAACCTTGTCCATCGACCACAAGGCTAATGGTGTTATGTGCATCTTCTGGCATTGTGCCGAATGTGGTGAGTTGGATGTCCCAGTGATCATCTGCCAATCGCCGCTTGGCCAATACCAATTTACCTTCGGCATTGTAAAAACCAGCGTATTGGTGAGTGCCGTCGGTAAAAAGCGTTTGTCGACTGCCGGCGACGACATTGATAGAGCTACTCGCAAAGGTCTCGTCCACCAAGGGAATCTGTCGGACGGCCATTGCCTTTGGCGTGGCTGGAGAAAGTTGGGTGAAAGCATTGGTGGCAAATAGCACCAGCGTGATGTATGACACGGCTCGGATAGGCGCGCGGGCGCACTGCCGCATCATTTTGGCGTTCAGGTGTATCGGTGTTTTCATTAGGAACAACGTTATCTGTTTCTAGAAGCAGTATTTGCAAGCTGCTCCAAAAAAAGGGACAGCTTGCACTTTACGCATGGTTATCGTTCGTAAGCTCCTAAGTCCGGGGCAGAACCGGCATAAGGCAGGCCGACACCAACTCCTCTGTCGATCAACTGGCTGCCAGCGCGCAGTTTCATAAAGTCCAGCATCGGCAGGCTGCCGTTCGCGCCACGCGGCCCCATAAACCCGGTATCAGCAAGGCTCATGAAATCACTGGCGCCCGGTGTGATTCCCAGATCCCAGGTGTTAAATCTGGAATCAACGCCCTGCATGTTCCGATTGCGGTTCGGGTACCCAATATTGTTTACCATCCGGTGTGCGCGGTTGCCGGTAAGTATTACGCCATCAGTGCGATTGTCGTTCGCATCCCATGAACTGGCCAACATGTCATACTGCACCCCGTTGTTATACGAGGTGTTGTTGAACCAGTCATTACCGCCAGACGAGTGATTAGCGTAGAACCCTTGGTTGCGGTTACCCCACGCGAGGTTGTGGCGAATGACGTGACGAATGCCGGTCTTGCTGCTGCCAATCTTGAACCCGGCGCCGTTACCATCGGGCGCACGTGCCGTGCCTGAGTTGATATAACCATTGCCCATCGACCAACTGTGCTCGACCACTACCGGCACTTCCTGGGAAATAAAGTCCCAACCGTCATCCGAGTTCCACCAGGCGCGGCAGCCACGGAAGACCGTTACCTCACCGCTCTTCTGGTAGTGAACGCCAAAGCCATCGCCGTTTTGACCATCGCCCTGATGTGAACGGGGGTCGTAGTTATCGTGCGAATCGGAATTGAGAATCAGGTGTCCGCCACGGGTGGTGTGGATAAACATGCCGGTACCGGCGATGTGATGGATATCGAGCGATTCAAAGATATTGCGATACGCATCGCCCGCAACCCGCAAGCCGGTATTTGAGCGGGTATTCATCGGCACATTGCGAATTTCCAGGCCTTTGAGATGGAGATACGAGCCCGTTACGTTCACGCCATAGGTGTAGTTCGGGTCGGGGCGAAGGCGCAGGTTGGTGAAATCCAGTACCGGGCGTTCGCCTGGGAAAGCAAAGTATCTGATGCGGTTATTGTCCGAGGTACCGCTCTTCCAAAAGTTAACGCCGGCGGCGGGGATTGCTGGGTTGGTGATGCGGTACACGCCGCCACGGATATAAACCAACTGGCCTGGCCCTGCGACATCAATCGCTTTTTGCAGGCTGGCGAAAGGCCGGGCGATGGTGCCGGGGTTAGTGTCATCACCAGTAGGGGCGACGTAATAATTGCCGTCATTTCCCACGGTAATGGAACTTGTGCTGCTAGAGCTGATAAAACTGCTCAGTGAGCTGCTTGATGAGGTCTGGCCGCTGCATGCCACTGGCTGTGGATTATTCCCGGTCACCATGAGTGAGTCGATATTAGCCAAGCCCTCAG
>CAMLML010000079.1 GCA_946481095.1 uncultured Cellvibrio sp. | reverse complement strand
GGATCTATTTATGAACAAAGTGCATATTCATTTGATCATCCGTATCAGTTGTTTCATGAATACACACGCATCATGATGTTGGCATTGAGTTATTTATCGCCCGGGCATGTCACTCTCATCGGGCTGGGTGGTGGTAGTTTATTAAGAAGTTTGCACTATTGTTTACCGGATGCCCGCTTTCATGTAATTGAACTTCGTCAAAAAGTTTATGAGACAGCAAAAAATTATTTTGATATCCCGGTTGATAATCGGGTTAGCTATTCCATTCAGAATGCCGCCGACAAAATTGCGAAATTACCTAACAAAAGTACGGATATTATTTTTTCCGACATCTACGATGCTTATGGTATGAGTTCGTTACAAGTCCAGCATACATACATTCATCATTGTTCACGGGCACTTTCTTCAGATGGTTGGCTGGTGATTAATTTTCATCGACTGCCTGATATTGAATCTACTTTTTTCAAGGATATGTTGAATTATTTTGGAACCATAAAAATTTGTTCGGGAAGGCAGATGAATCATGTGGTATTTGCCGGAAAACCACTTTCCATCAATCGTTCTTTGGTATCGGAAAGAATTGCAAAACTGGAAGCCTTGATTGAACAACCTTTTCAATCTTTATATTCAAGGATGAATCGCATAGGTAAAGGTGAATAAATATGAAAACATCCACAACTTCACTTTTGCTGTATCAGCTGGATATAAATCATGCTTGGCAATGAACAGATTCTTAATTTTAGAAAATGGGGATTTTTAGTTATTCCTGGTTTTGCTCCTGCAGGATTTTGTCAGTCACTGTTGGATTTGGTGGAAATACAAATAAAACAAAAAAAATTTCCTGTCGAGTATGAAGCTGACACAGGATACCCGGGTGCACCTCATTCACGCACTGACGAAGGGGGATTAACGCCACGAAGATTATTGTCTGCTACAGAAAGAGATCCAAGATTTTTGTCTTGGGCAACTCATCAGAACTTACATAAAATACTTCAGCAATTACTTGGTGACGCTATTTGCCTTTCTCAATCGCATCATAATTGTGTAATGACAAAATATCCCAGTCACTCCAGTCGTACTGGCTGGCATAGGGATAGTCGCTATTGGAATTTTGCGCAACCCGAATTGATATCAGCTTGGCTCGCATTAACCGATGAGCGTCCGGAGAATGGGTGTTTGTGGGTTTTACCGAATTCACATCGTTGGGAAGTGGAATCATTTCAATTAGATGAAAAACAATTTTTGCGTACGGATTTTGCAAAAAATAAAGAATTTTTGGAGCGTGCAACTGCCGTAGAATTAAATCAAGGTGATTTGCTTTTATTTCACAGCAATCTTTTTCATGCTGCCGGAAAAAACACGACTGAAACGAAAAAATGCTCATTGGTTTTTACTTATCGCGCCGAAAGTAACAGGCCAAAACCTGGAAGTTCATCGACTAAAAAGCCGGATATTTTGCTGTGAGCATTCGGGTATTCGTTTGTCATTTGTGTAATACACCAAATATTGTTTTTATTTTCCGAGCATATCGCTAGGATGCTAAAACACAGTCCGACACATCAAAGACAGATTCAGGACAACATATGTCGCACAGAGCCCACTTATTTTCTTTACGTATTGGTCATGCTTTGCGTGAAAGTTGTTTTGCCGAAACTTACACGGCAACCCGTTTTAGAAAGGATTTATTAGCAGGATTAACTGTCGGTATCATCGCCATTCCCCTTGCAATGGCATTGGCAATTGCCAGCGGCGTGCCGCCGCAATACGGGCTGTATACTGCCATCATCGCCGGTTTTTTTATTGCGCTCACCGGTGGTTCACGTTTCAGTATTTCCGGTCCAACTGCCGCTTTTGTAGTGATTCTTTATCCCATTACCCAAAAATACGGTTTGGGCGGATTACTGGTCGCGAGTTTAATGGCCAGCGGCATTTTGATTGTGATGGCTTTGTTTCGTTTGGGGCGGTTGATCGAATACATTCCTGAACCTGTTACTTTGGGGTTTACCGGCGGTATAGGTGTGGTGATTGCAACACTGCAAATCAAAGATTTTTTCGGTTTGCCGATTGAAACCATGCCCGAACATTACATAGATAAAATCACCTTACTGGCGCAATCCATTCCGCAAACTCATTGGCCGAGTTTGTTGGTCGCCACCAGCACTTTAGCTGTGATGCTCTTATGGCCGCGTTTGAAGACACCAGTCCCTGCGCATTTGCCCGCCATCATTATTGCCAGTCTTTTGGCCTTGGTGCTCAATCATGCTGGTCTTGCGGTTGATACTATTGATTCACGTTTTAGTTATACAGCCGCTGATGGCAGCATCGGCAGCGGAATTCCCCCCATTTTGCCCGGCTTCCAATGGCCCTGGACACAACCCGGCGCTGATGGACAACCCTTAGTCATCACCTGGCAATTGATGCGGGATTTATTACCCGCTGCGTTTGCAATTGCCATGTTGGGTGCAATTGAATCCTTGCTTTGCGCGGTGATCCTCGATGGCATGACCGGCAAACGCCACAGCGCCAACAGCGAATTATTGGGGCAGGGCATAGGCAATGTGATTACACCTTTCTTTGGCGGAATATCTGCAACCGCCGCCATCGCACGTTCAGCCGCCAATTTCAAAGCCGGTGCCGAATCGCCAATCGCTGCAATGATTCATGCATTAGTAGTTTTACTGGGTCTAGTCAGTTTTGCATCGCTCTTGGGTTATTTACCTATGTCCGGCATGGCCGCTTTATTGTTAGTCGTTGCATGGAATATGAGTGAAGCACCAAAAAGTGTGCATCTGCTAAAAACATCACAAGCGAGTGATCGCTGGATTTTTCTCTGCTGTTTTTTTCTCACTGTGATGTTCGATATGGTGATCGCCATCAGCACCGGAATTGTGTTGGCTGCGATTTTATTTATGAAAGAAATCGCCGACATGACCCGCGTAATTGAAATCACTAAAAACAAACAATATCTGCCAGACGATTTACCCGAGCGCTATCGTGTATTTAAAATCACCGGCCCCTTGTTTTTCGCCGCCGCTGATAAAATTTTCGGTGAGCTCACCCGCTACTGCGAAAAAGATCGCGTCATTATTTTATATTTCGACAATGTCAGTTTATTAGACGCAGGCGGTGTTTCCGCCCTCACAAAATTAATCACACACTGTCAAAAACAACACACACAATTAATTCTGACCGATGTGCAATTTCAAGTGTTGCGAAGTTTGGCAAAAGCGGATATTCAGACAATTGATGGGGTGTTTCGGTTGTATCCGCGGTTGGGGGATGCAGTAAAGATTGATTAAAATTACCAAATCGTTTTTACATGGGAATAACCCAAAATTTTTTCATCTTTGGTAATAAGTGGGGCGGCTAATTTTCTTGCAGTGGCAACGATCATTCTGTCGGCAGGATCTTTGTGGAAGTCGCCGGGCAAGTGAACAGATTTGATTGCAATATCGTTATCGACTGGATAAAAGTGAACGTTTTTAATCATGGCGATTGTGGATATCCAGGAAGCGACATCCATAGAAAGAACTAATTTTTCACGCTCTACCAACAGGGCAATTTCCCAAGTTGAAATACTGGAAATAATTATTTTTCCATCTGCCATTTGCTCTTCAATTGTTTTGCGAGCAGTTTTACTTAATCGGGAATCCTGTGAAACCCACCAAATCAGGGCGTGTGTGTCCAGTACGACCATAACTCAAATTTCCTTATCATTAATATTCCAGTCTTCAATTGGCTCAAAGGGTTGATCATATTTCACAACTGTTCCTTTCAGGATTGCCAGAGGATCCAGCTCGGATTGTTGTACCGCTCTGACTTCAACGACAGGTTTGCCATGATCCGTCACAATCACACTTTCACCTGTATCTTCAACTTGTCTGAAATATTCCAGAGCTTTGGCTTTAAAGGCTGATTTGGATAATTGTTGATTCATAGATACCTCGGAATCAGAATGTGGTCACTTATACTAGTCACTTTTGCGATGGCCATCAAGATAACTAATGCTGCTCTTCAGTTCTAGCAAATCTCCCCAGCCCCCAATTCCGAATCTTCTCCATATACAAATACACCACTGGTGTAGTGAATAAAGTTAGGAATTGGCTGACTGCCAGGCCACCGATAATCGTAATGCCGAGTGGAGTTCGGAGTTCGGAGCCTTCGTTGAAGCCGAGGATTAAGGGGAGGGCACCCAGTAATCCGGCGAGGTTGGTCATCATGATCGGGCGTAGACGGGTTATGGCGGCTTGGTATATGGAGTCTCGGGAAGAAAGACCTTCTTTGCGTTCGAGTTCCAGAGCGAAGTCGATCATGAGAATGGCGTTTTTCATGACTATGCCAATCAATAAAAATAAACCGAGCATCGCAATTAAGCTGAATGGTGTATCGGTTAATCGCAATGTGAGTAGTGCGCCAATTCCTGCCGAAGGAAGCGTCGATAAGATGGTTAGAGGATGAATGGTGCTTTCGTACAAAACTCCCAGAATTAAATAGACCGCCAGCAGTACACAGGCAATTAAGATGACGGGATCTTGTGACATACCCGGCACACTTGGCCCCCAACCGGGACGACTGGTTCCTGCACCGGCAAGGTACACTTCTTTGGGCATCATCAGTTCGGCGACTTTGGTTTCTATGGCGGTTCTGGCTTGTTCGGCGGTGAAGCCTTCGGCTATGCCGTAACCAATACTTTCGGATACAAACTGGTTACTGCGGCGTACTCTGTCTTCGGCCAAACCGTAATCAAAGCTGGAAAAAGTTGAAAGCGGGACGCGTTTGCCGTCGCGGGTGATGACTTGTAACTGGTTCAAGACTTCAGGTGTGGCGGTGTAACCTGGCTCCAGTTCCATCACCACTCGATATTGATTCATCTCTTCATACATCACCGAGACCTGGCGTTGTGAAAACGAATTGTTAAGCATGCTGGCGACGGTGGACATATCCACCCCAAGGCGTTGGGCGGCTTCGCGGTCGATGGTTAGTTGGATTTGCTGTGTGCCTTCTTCGCGCACGCCATCAATCTCGGTGACTTCCTTCATCTGCTCCATAGCGGTGGTGAGTTTGGCGGCCCAGGTGTGGAGGAGCTTCAGATCGTCCGACAGCATCATGACTTCATTCTGGCTGCGACTAAACGGCGAGCTGAGGCGAATATCCTGATCGGGTCCAACCATCAACATAGCGCCCGGAATACTCGGGATTTGACGGCGAATGCGGTCAGTCACTTCCATTACCGATACACCTCGTTCGGCCATGGGTTTCAGGCTAATTCGCATCCAGGCATTGCTGACACCGTTGCCACCACCGCTCGCACCAAACACATCCTCGACGGCTGGGTCAGCCAACAAGACTTTGCGGAATTCCTGAATTTTGGGTTGCATCAGTTGGAAGGAGAAGCCATCGTCACCGCGAATCCAGCCGGTCATTTGGCCAGTGTCCTGTTCGGGCAACATGGTTTTTGGAATGGCGACGTAGAGATAAATATTCAAGCCAATCACACCCACAAGAATCAGCAGAACAATACGTCCATGGCGTAAAGCCCAATCCAGCGCGACTGAATAGCCCTGTTTAATATCATCAAAAATACCGGGTTTGTGGTCTTTGACTTTTTCAGCTTTGAGTAGCTGACCGCAGAGCGCAGGTGTCAAACTTAAGGATACGGCCAGGGAAATCAACATGGCAGCAGCAAGAGTGATGGAAAATTCGCGGAAGAGTTTTTCGACTACGCCACCCATCAATAAAATCGACACAAAAATCACCACCAGAGTGATGTTCATCGCCAACAGAGTAAAGCCGACTTCTTTTGCACCTTGAATTGCTGCTTCAAACGGAGCGACCCCTTTTTCTATGTGGCGTTTAATGTTTTCCAGTACGACTATTGCGTCATCGACCACCAGACCTGCGGCCACAATTAATGCCATCAGTGAGAGATTGTTGAGTGAAAAGCCGCAGAGGTACATTACCGAAAATGAACCGATAATCGCCACGGGAATGGCAAGTGTGGGGATTAATGCACTTTGCGCGCTGCGCAGGAAAATCCACACCACGCCCACTACCAACAAAACTGCAAGAAACAAGGTGATTTGTGCTTCTTTCAGTGTGGCGCGAATACCGGGGGAGCGATCCATCACGACCTTAAGTTGGGTGTCAGCCGGCATTAATGCACGCAGGTTGGGGAGCTGGGCATTGATGGCATCTATAGTCTCCATGATGTTGGCGCCGGTTTGACGACTGACCATCAAAGTGACGGCCGAGCTGTGGTTGTGGAAGCCGTCGGTGTAACGGTTCTCAACCGAGTCGGTCACTGTAGCGACATCTTTCAGTCGCACCGGCCCGGCATCGCCATAACGAATTACCAACGACTGATAATCTGCCGCACTGCGCAGGCTTTCATTGGTGCGGATTTGCCAGTGAGAATCTGCATTTTCAAGCACACCCAGCGGCCGCAAAATATTGGCATTGCCTATAGCATTACGCACTTCATCCAAAGCAATGCCATAGCTTGAAAGTGCATTGGGGTTAAGTTGGATACGCACGGCAGGCAGGGAAGCACCATCAATTCCCACTTGGCCAACACCTTTTATTTGCGATAGTTTTTGGGCGAGGATGGTTGAGGCAGCATCGTACAAATCACTGGGTGCCAGATTCGGCGAGCTCAGTGCCAGCGCCATAATCGGTGCCTGGGATGGACTGATTTTTCGGTAACTCGGGTTGCCCGGCATACCGGCTGGAAGTTGACCTCGTGCTGCATTGAGTGCCGCCTGCACGTCACGCGCAGCAGAATCCAGATCGCGATCCAAAGTAAATTCGACCCAGATGAATGTAGAACCCTGGGTTGAGTTGGAGTTAATAGCAGTCACGCCCGGGATGCTACCGAGTGCGCGTTCAAGAGGAGTTGCAACGGTTGATGCCATACTCTCCGGGCTGGCACCGGGTAAGCTGGCAAATATTTGAACGGCTGGGAAATCCACCTGGGGTAAAGGCGCCACAGGTAACATCCGCCAGGATAAAAGTCCAAGCAATACAATTGCCAAAGCCAAAAGGCTTGAGGCGACGGGTCGTTTGATAAAGGGTTCTGCAATTGACATGAGTTTTTGCGTAGGTTGGGGTGCAACCCCAACGCGTCCATCTATCCATTATTGCCCAAGCCCGATTGATAAATTTTTCAGGTTTTGGCACGTGGGTTAAAGATGGTCATGTTGGGGTTTGCACCCCAACCTACGTGGTTACCTCCTTTGCAATTTCAGCAGTGGGTTTGCTTACCCAACGGTCGAAAAATAAATAAACCACTGG
This sequence comes from uncultured Cellvibrio sp., assembly GCA_946481095.1. The sequence continues at coordinate 14,286 of CAMLML010000079.1, read as the reverse complement.
TGTCGTAAACAGGGTGAGTAGCTGGCTGACCAATAATCCGCCCACCATCACCAATCCCAAAGGCTGGCGTAATTCGGCGCCTGATCCGCTGGCCAGCATCAAAGGGATGGCGCCAAAGAGGGCAGCAAGAGTTGTCATCAAAATCGGGCGGAATCGCATTAAAGCAGCGCGATGTATTGCTTCACGTGGGGTCATGCCCAAACTGCGTTGGGCTTCAAGGGCAAAGTCCACCATCATAATGCCGTTCTTTTTGACCAGCCCGATAAGCAGAACCACACCAATCACGGCAATCAAATCCAGCGGTTGGCCCGTTAAAAGTAGCGCCAGCAATGCGCCGACTGTGGCTGAAGGCAGCGTGGAAAGAATCGTCACCGGGTGGATAAAACTTTCATAGAGTATCCCCAGCACTATGTACATGGTGATCACAGCTGCCAATACCAACCACAGTGTATTGCTCAGTGATGCGCGAAAGGCTTCGGCTGCGCCCTGGAATCGAAGTTCGACTGCCAGTGGTAAATCCAATTCTGACTGTACTGATTCAATCGCTTTTATGGCTTCACCCAAAGAAGCGCCATCGCTCAAATTGAAAGAGAAAGTGGTGGATGGAAATTGGCTTTGGTGATTGATCAACAAGGCAGCCGGGCGTTGGGTGATTTTGGCCAGAGTTGATAACAACACCGGTTTGCCGGAATTGGATGCCACATAAGTATTTTCCAGCGCTTTCAAACCCCGGGCGTATTCCGGGTCAACTTCCAGCACCACACGATATTGGTTGGCCTGGGTAAACAGGGTGGCAATTTGTCGCTGGGCGTAGGCAGTTTGCAATGCATTGGCAATATTGCTGACACTCACTCCCAATCTTGAGGCAGCATCCCGATCAATCTCCACATAAGCTTGTAACCCGCGGGTTTGCAGATCGGTTGCCACATCAGCCAGCGCCGGTTCCTGACGCAAACGCTCCAGAAGTCGGGGTACCCACTCATCCAGCAGAGCGACTTCGGGGGTTGTCAGGCTGAATTGATATTGGGTTCGGCTAACTCTGTCTTCAATGCTCAATTCTTGTATTGGCTGGAACCAGGCTGTGATGCCGGTGATGCCTTTGATCTGTTCCTGCAGGCGGTCAATCACTTCACTGGCGTGGTTGTTGCGTTCGTGATGGGGTTTCAGGTTAATCAACAGTCTGCCGGAGTTGAGGGTGATATTGCTGCCATCTACGCCGATAAAAGACGAAAGCCCTTCAACATCCGGATTCTGCAAAATCACTTGTGCCAGTTGCTGTTGTTTTTCGCTCATGGCCGCAAAGGAGGTATCTTGTGGTGCTTCGGTAATGGCCTGGATTGCACCACTGTCTTGTACCGGGAAAAAACCTTTGGGAACCAGAAGGTAAAGTCCAGCTGTCAGGAAGATGGTTCCCAACATGACCGCCATAGCAGCGGTTTGGTGTTGCAAAACCTTGTCCAGCCCACGTCCATAACGGGCGATCACCCTTTCCATAAAATCCGGTTGGGCATCATTGTGTGCAGGTGCGTTTTTCAGCATACGTGCACACATCATAGGCGTGAGTGTGAGTGAAACTATCAACGAAATGCCAATGGCTACAGCCAGGGTAATCGCAAACTCCTGAAACAATCGACCGACCAAATCGCCCATAAATAACAGCGGAATCAGTACTGCAATCAATGAGATAGTAAGTGAAACTAAAGTAAATCCTATCTCTTTGGCACCTTTGAGGGCTGCATCCAATGGCGATTCACCTTCTTCGCGATGCCGGGCAATGTTTTCCAGCATTACGATTGCATCATCCACCACAAAGCCGGTGGCGATGGTCAGCGCCATCAGTGTGAGATTGTTGATCGAGAAACCCAGAAAATACATCACCGCAAAGGTCCCGACCAATGAGAGAGGGACAGCCAGGCTCGGAATAATAGTGGCGGGAATTGATCGCAAGAAAACCAGCGTAACGGCGACCACCAAACAAATCGCAAAGATCAGTTCTTTCTGTACATCGCGAATGGAAGCGCGAATGCTTTGGGTGCGATCACTGAGTACAGCAACATTGACTGACGCCGGCATGGTGGCCGTCAGCTTGGGCAAGAGTTGCTGGATACTGTCGGCGACTTCAATAACATTGGCACCGGGCTGACGCTGAATGTTGATCAACACAGCAGGTTGTTCATTGGCCCAGGCTGCAAGAAACCGGTCTTCTGCCCCATTTTCAATAGTAGCGATATCGCCCAATCGCAGGGGTGAACCATCACGCCAACTGATCAAGAGGTTGCGATATTCCTCAACACTGCGCATTTGGTCGTTGGCATCCAGCATGGTGGAGCGATACTCCCCATCAAAGCTGCCTTTGGGTTGATTGGTGTTGGCGGTGACTACTGCATTGCGAACTTGCTCAAGACTGATTTGGGTATTGGCCAGGGCATTGGGGTTAACTTTGATGCGGATGGCAGGTCGTTGTCCGCCCGCAAGTGTCACCATTCCTACACCCGGTAATTGCGCCAACTTCTGTGCCATGCGGGTGTTTACCAGATCGTAGACTTCCGGCAGGGCAAGAGTGTCTGAGGTGACGGCGAGCGTCACGATCGGTGCATCAGACGGGTTTACTTTGCGATAAATTGGCGGTGTGGGCAGGTCATAGGGAAGAAGATTACTGGCTGTATCCAACCCCGCTTGCACTTCCTGCTCAGCCACACCCAAATCAATTTCCAGCGAAAATTGCAGGGTAATAATCGACGCACCGGTCGAGCTGGTGGATGACATCTGCTTTAAGCCGGGAATCTGCCCCAGCCTTCTTTCCAGCGGGGCAGTGACAGTGCGTGCCATCACATCCGGGCTGGCGCCGGGATTAAAAGTGAAAATCTGGATAATCGGATAATCCACCTGTGGCAAAGCCGCAACAGGCAAAAGTCGATAGCCCAGAATGCCGACCAATAACATGGCCAACATTACCAGAGAAGTCGCAACAGGTCGCAGAATAAAGGGGCGGGAAATGCTCATGCGGCTTTCTCCATTATTCAGCCGAAGGCTGATCCATTACCTTCACATCTTTGCCATCCCAAAGGCGGTCGATACCTTCAAGAACCACTTGTTCACCTTCTTTTAAACCTTCAGTCACTGCTGTGCGGTCAGCTTCCAATGCGCCCAAAGTAATCCGGCGCATCTTGGCTTTGCCTTCTTCAACCACGTAAACATAAGTACCTTTGGAGCCGTATTGCACGGCATCAATCGGGATGGTTACTGCATCATGCAGAGTCTGCAAATGCAGGCGTGCGTTGATAAATTGATTGGGGAAAAGGCTGTCATCGCGATTATCAAACTCGGCTTTTAGCTTGAGCGTGCCGGTGGCAGTATCGATTTGATTATCCAATGTCGTCAGTTGTCCGGTTGCCAATAAATTCTGTTCGCTACGATCCCAGGCCTCGACAGCCAATGAACCTTTTGCTGTCTGTGCCTCTGCATAAGCTTTGCGCACGGCTGCCAACTGATTTTCGGGAATGGTGAAGACAATCGCGATGGGTTGGGTTTGGGTGATAGTGACCAGGCCATTACTGTCACCAGTGTTGACCAGGTTGCCCACATCTACCCGACGCAAACCGGTACGGCCGGAAATAGGGGCGGTGATACGGGTGTAAGACAGTTGCAAGCGGGCATCATCAACTTGGGCGCTGTGATTTTTCAGTGTTCCGCGTAATTGTTCAACCAGTGCTTGTTGCTTGTCGAACTGTTGTTTGGCGATGGATTTTTGCGTTAGCAGGCGCTCGTAAAGTGTTAAATCTTCTTCTGCATTCTTTAATTGGGCACGAGTTTGCTGCAATGTGCCTTCAGCTTGTGCCAATTTGATTTGATATGGCACAGGATCAATTTCAACCAACAAATCTCCGGCTTTGACCAGTTGACCTTCTTGAAAACGCAGATTCATTAAAGTTCCTGCAACCCTGCTGCGAACCGTCACGGTATTCAATGGCACTGCACTGCCTATAGCGTTGATATGCACTTTTAAATTACTTTTTGCGACAGTCACAAGATGCACGGGCGTGGGACCCATCCAGGGATTTTGTGGCGGCGGGCGTTTACCTTCAGGTGCCCGAAAACCAAAAAACCACACCAGCAATATCAACAACACCAGACTTGAACCCAATAACCAACGCTGACCACGCGACAGGCGATTTATAAAAGCAAGCATGAGTAATCCCATTAAAAAATGAATCAATGAATCGGAGGCTAGTCTGCAGTTAATCAACCCGCAATGGCATTTACATTTCCCGACGATTAGTTACAGACAAAAAGAGTTAATACCTGAAACTCTTGATGAAAACTATCTTTTTTTTCGCCAGAATGCGCGTCACGCTGGATAAAGTTAACAATATTTTTTGGATAAACCGAAATGCGGATAATTTTTTCTATTTTGACATTGTTGATTTTTGTCCAGTCGTCTCTGCTTTATGCAGATGATATTGAAGTCATTCTGGTGGAAAGCAAACAATTGGTTTCAAAGCAACCCGCCAGCCAATTAAAAAATACACAAAAAAATTTCAAACCAGGTTTGACCGAAGCCAATGATATATTGACAGGATTACCCGGATTACAAATTGATTCTCGCAGTAATTTTGCACAGGACACGCGTATCAGTTTGCGTGGTTTTGGCGCACGCTCGGCATTCGGCATTCGCGGAATTGATTTGCTTGTGGATGGCATTCCCATTTCAACACCGGACGGGCAGGGGCAATTATCCAGTGTGCAACTGAATCGCATTCAACAAGTGCAAGTGATTAGTGGTCCTATCGCCGCTTTATATGGTAATAGCCCCGGGGGTGTAATTTCATTACAGACACAAGTGCCGGAAAAATCGGCTATTAATTTACAATTCAGTCAATCCGATCAGGATCAACGAAACGCGTTAATCAATGCCCAATGGCGAAAAGACAATCTTGCTATAGCATCACAGATTAATCGCTATGAATCTGACACTGACAGGCCACATTCAGCAGCAGAACGTGAACAAGCGTCGGTTGCTGTTTATTACACAACAATCAATGATTGGGAGTGGATTATCAAACATGATGTGAGTCGCGATCCTTTATTGGAAGATCCATTAGGTTTAACGCCACAACAATTTGAACAAGATCCCTTTCAGGAAAATTCTGCAGCAATTACGTTTGATACCCGTAAAGAAGTGAACAACCAACAAAGCTCGATCAGCTTGCATAAAACCCATGGTGATACCCGTTGGCAATTGGGTGTTTGGCAAAATCAACGTGATATCACCCAATATTTGGGATTTACCGGTGATGCGTTAACTTCTGCCGGGGGTGTAGTGGATTTACATCGAAAAGTGGCAGGAGTGAATGCAACACTCACTCAGGATTTTTTCTGGTTCAATCGCGAATGGCAATTAAGTATCGGAAGTGAATTAACCCAAATGCAAGATGATCGACAAGGTTTTGTGAATAATTCCGGAACTGCAGGTGATTTGCGCCGCGATGAAAAAGGTGAAGTGAATAATCAGGATATTTACAGCCTGATTCGATTTCAACCAACAGACAATATCAACACTTTTGCAGGGGCTCGCTATAGCCAACTGGATTTTTCAGTTGATGACTTTTTTATTCGCAACAATAACAATGGTGTCATCATTAACCTGGATGATTCTGGTGATAAAAATTTTCATGAGAATGCGTTTGCAGCTGGAATTGAATATGTATTTGCAGAAAGCTGGAATTTATTTGCCAGCGCAGGTAAAGGATATGAAACGCCGACATTAACTGAAATGGCATACAGAACCAATACAACCGGGTTAAATACTGATTTGGAATCCAGTCAAAATCACCAAATTGAATGGGGATTTAATTTCAACAGCGAAGATTGGTTGTGGAAAATTTCCCAATTTACAATCAACACAGAAAACGAAATCATCGTCGATCAATCCATCAATGGTCGTACCAGTTTTCGTAATGCACAACAAACACAGCGCCAGGGTGTTGAATTATTCAACCGCTATCAATTCAATGATCACTGGCAAATCAATTTATGTTTTCAATATTTACAAGCAGAATTTACCCAGGGGCAATGGAATCATAACCAATTGCCGGGGCTGGCCAAAAAAGTCTATCAAGCCGATGTTGGTTATTCGCCTTTTGCAAATGATAATTTCACTATTCAGCTGAGCTCGGTTTATCGCGATCAAGTTGCTACTGCCGACAACAATCTGGTGTTTGCACCTTCATGGCAAGTATGGGATTTAAGCCTGCAAGGAAAAACCTTCTGGAAAAATCTGGATTGGTGGTTCAGGGTGAATAATCTCACGGATGAAACTTATGTGGGTTCGGTGATTGTTAATCAAACTAATGGTAGATCATTTGAACCGGGATTGGGCAGAAATTTTTGGTTTGGAGTTGATTTAAAATTCAACTAAACTTCCCTGTTTATTGACGCATGCCGGATACTTTATTTTGTTAAGCCAATTACCCTTATTTTTTCTAAAAGATCAATTTAGAGAGTTATTTGATCGTGAGAAAACATTTTTAATCGAAGCGGAACCCGGCGCAGGTAAATCAACCCTGGTGCCGCTTTGGGTATTGGAAAAATTACCAAAGGGAAAGCAGGTTTGGTTGATTCAGCCACGTGTCTTGGCGACTTTGGCCTTGGCCAAACGACTAACGAAATTGGCGAATGATTATTTTCAAACGCAAGACAAGTTGGGCGAGCGAGTTGGTTATCAAGTACCGTTTGATAATCGGCAATCGACGGCTACGCAATTATTGCTGATGACGCCCGGAATTTTATTGCAACAGCTTTTACATAATCCCACTTTGGATAATGTCGCTTGCATAATACTGGATGAGGTGCATGAGCGCAGTGTGAATCAGGATTTGGCATTTGTTTTTTTGCAGGAAGCCAGTATTTTTCGCGATGATTTGCAATTGATTTTGATGAGTGCAACACCTGACCCTGCATTGCAGAGATTAATTCAGCGGCGATTATTTGCATCAGGCCGACAATTTCCAGTTGAGACACGATTCTTGCCGAAAAAGAAAAATCCTCAACAACAAAAACACAATGAAGAGACTTTGGCGCAGCAGGTTTTGCGTGCATTAAATGACGTTGTTGATTGGCAAGAGCGTTGCTGTTTGGTGTTTTTGCCAGGTTGGAAAGAGATAGAGCAGTGCAGAGTTGAATTAATCAATCGTTTTCCGCGGCATAAAATTCTCTGTTTGCATAGCCGTGTCAATTCTCAAGAACAAATGAAAGCCTTGGATGAAAGCGAAGGTGCACGTGTTATTTTATCAACCAATATTGCGGAAACTTCTTTAACCATTCCTGATGTGACTTTGGTAATTGATTCCGGTTTGATGCGTCGTGTTGATTATGAGCAGCGCACTGGAATATCCAATTTGCGCACCAGTATGATTAGCCAATCCAGTGCCGACCAGCGTCGTGGCAGGGCGGGGCGTGTGCAAGCGGGAATTTGTATTCGTTTATGGTCACAAGATACTGTTTTGGCAGCGGCGGATTTACCTGAATTACGATCTACTGATTATTTACCTTTGGCTTTGCGTTTAGCGCATTGGGCAAGTCCGGTTGACGATTTGCAGTGGATAGAAAAGCCAAATTCATTGGCGTTGGATTATGCGCGACAGGAATTACGCAAAATGAGTTTTCTTGATCAGAATAACAGGATTACAGAATCGGGAAAAAAGGTGAGCCAGTTGGGAACTTCACCGCGAGTTGCCGCTTTATTACTTTCACAGAATTCAACTATTAGTGATGCATTAATGTTATTGGCTTTGGCCATTCATTTTGACTATTCCAATGATATTTTTACGCAAGATTGGCAAACCCTGGCAGCTAAAGAATGCGTGCAAAATTCACATTGGCAATTACAACAAAAACGTTGGTTGACTTATTTGCACTTAACAATAACCCAGGGTGCAATAAATGCTGTGGATTTGGCAAAAGCCTTTTCTGACCGGATTGGTTTTTTACTGCCCACCGGTAAATACCGTTTGAATTCGGGCATGAGTGTTAATGCGATTCATACACTTGAATCTTCATGGGCTGTATTTCCGGTGATTAATGTTGCAGGAAAAGAAGCTTTCGCATTAGGTTTTGGATTGCACTTAACCTCATCGCAGCAAAAAGAATTGAGTCAATTAAAAACGAGTTTGGTGTTTAAACAGGTTTGGTCTGAACACTTATCCTGGTGGATGGGTGGTGTGATGATTAATGAAACATACAAAGCGATTACGGCTTCTGAAATTGGCGATCAATTGGGTCGTTATTTGCAAAATATGGCCAATGAAAAAACCATTACACAATTAGGTTGGTGTGAACATTCTCTGGCGCTACTTGCTCGTGCTCGAATTTTACAGAATCACGCTTTGCTTGAATTACCGCAAATATCCGATCAAGTATTGGCTGAAAAAATTCCACAATGGTTGTCCCCTTTTTTAACTTGCGATTCCAAACTGGATCAGTTGCCCTGGCTGCAAGCCCTGGTTTTTTATTTAGGGCAAGAAAATGTTAATCGTATTCAAAGCATGATCCCTGAAAAAATAACCTTGCCTAGTGGCCGTGCAGTGAATATCGACATCAATAGTCATCAACAATTAATGATTTCTGCAAAACTGCAGGAATTTTTCGGTTGCGAAGCTTTGATCATAGGCACTGGAAAATTACCCTTACAAATTCATCTGTTATCCCCTAATGGTAGCCCACTGGCAATTACATCCGATCTGCAAAGTTTTTGGAAACAATCATACCCGGACGTTTGCAAGGAAATGCGCGGCCGTTACCCCCGTCACCCCTGGCCGGATGATCCACTCGTACATCAAGCCACTGCTTTAACCAAAAAGAAATTGGCCTTGCATAAACCCGGGCAATAGCATTTTAGTGTTTGGGATATGTTTGATCCTGATCAAATTCGTTTCTTTAAGTGAGCGTAGACTGAATCTGTGTATTGGAAAAGGTGGGAAAGAATTATGTATATAGATTTTGTCATTTTTTTAAGCCTTGTTATTGTAGCCTTGACTTGTGTATTCCTGATTTATTTGAGTTATTTCGCTTATAAACACATCAAGCAGGACATAGCTAATAATGAGGCAAAAAATTCGTCTCCCTGATGTAGCTGATAACATATTGTTATTTTATAAACATATGTTGCTTCAATAAAAAATAATTATAAAAGCCAGGCTTGAAACTAATGGATTAATCCTTAAATTAGTTCGTGTGGTTGATGTCTTTATAAGAGCAGCCGCACCTTAAATTGTTTTTATTTCTTATCGCTTTTTGGAGGATATTTTATGAACTCAATTGATCTCACACCTCTCTATCGTAGCACCATAGGTTTTGACCGTTTAGGTGCTTTGTTGGATACAGCTCTTCGCGCTGATCAATCTTCTACTGGTTATCCACCTTATAACATCGAAGTGACGGGTGAAAATCGCTACGGGATTACCCTGGCAGTCGCCGGCTTTGAGCAACATGAGTTGGATATTCAGGTGGAGCGCGGTGTTTTGGTTGTACGCGGTAAAAAATCCGATGACAGCAAAGAAGAGCGCAAGTATCTGCATCAGGGCATAGCGACTCGAAATTTTGAGCGCAAGTTCAGTTTGGCTGATCATGTCGAAGTCACTGGCGCCCAGCTCAACAACGGCTTGTTAACGATCAGTTTGTTGAAAGAAATTCCTGAGGCAATGAAACCCAAAAGCATTGCAATTAATTCAACAGGAAATTTAATCCAGCATAAAACTGATAGTGTGAAAGCAGCCTGAGTTGTAAGCGGGGACAAGCAATTTTGTCCCCGCTTTTTCACTACTGATTGGAGGTGTTTATGACTATGAATTTGCAACAATTAAATCCCTGGAACTGGTTTAAACATGAAGAAACCAGTAAAGAGTCTACTATTCCCGTTAAAAAATCTGCTGAAAATCTGCCGGATAACAAGCAAACCATGCCTGCAACAAACTCTATTTTCCAACTGCACCGTGAAATAGATCGTTTGTTTGATGATGCTTTCCGCGGTTTTGCTTTTCCTGCTTCGCGTTCATCTTTGTTTAATGATTCGGTATTTAATAAATCTGTATTCGATGCAAAAGTGAATGTTGCCAGTGACGATAAGGCTTATCACATCAGCCTTGAAGCACCTGGTATGACAGATAAAGATATTAGTCTGGAACTCACTCACAATGTGTTGACCATTCGCGGTGAGAAGAAAGAAGAGAGCGAAAGTAAGGACAAACATTATTATCGAGTCGAGCGTAGCTACGGTAGCTTTCAACGTGTTCTAAGTTTGCCAGATGATTGCGATAAAAATGCGATAAAAGCAGAAATGAAAAATGGTTTGCTGGAAATAGTGTTACCGCGTATAGCTTTACCTGCATCAGAGAAAAAACAAATTCCAATTAATCGAATGTGAAAATTCTCTTCCACAAAAAATAATCCCCGCCAAGCGGGGATTATTTTTATCAGTCTTGTTTACGTGCTCTCGGCTTGCGGGTTTCTTCTCTGGGACTGTCTTTGAAGCTGCGGCTGCGTACAGGTTTTTCAGAATCTGTTGAGCTGCTGCGTGAAGATCGTTTTGGACGTGAAGGAAATTCTTTTTCAGTGGATGCATAGGCACTACCAGTATCCAGACTGATATTTAACGGACGATTTCTTACGCGCACTTTTTTCAGTTGTGTCAATACCTCTTTAGGCATACCTATTGGTAAATCCACAGTAGAAAATTCATCGAATAATTTGATGTGACCGATAAAACGGCTTTCGATCCCTGCTTCATTTGCTATAGCGCCTACAATATCACCCGGACGTGCCTCATGGTTGCGACCTACTTCTATGCGGTATCGTTGCATATTTTCATCGCTACGCTCACTGCGTTCACGGCGTGGTTTTTCATCGCGTGAAAAACGGTCCGAGCGGTCACGTCCGCCTCGATCATCGCGCCCACCTCTGTCATCGCGGCTGCTACGGTCATCGCGTGATCGTTCGTTGCGTTCAGGTTTAACGTCAGTAAATTTCACTTGTAACGGGCGCTCTTTTTGCAATAAAAACGCAAGCGCCGAAGCAATCAACTCTGGCGATACATCGTTTTTATTGCTGTATTCTGCAAGCAAATCGTTGAAGAAACTTAAATCGGATTGTTCAGTTAATGCAGTAGTGATTTGCTGGGTGAATTGATCAATACGATGCTTGGTCACTGTTGCACCGCTTGGCAATTCCATCAGAGTAATAGGCTTGCGGGTTGCTTTTTCGATAGTGAACAACAAACGTTTTTCGCGTGGGGCCACAAACAAAATCGCTTTACCGGTACGACCGGCACGACCAGTACGGCCGATGCGGTGAACATAGGCTTCGCTATCGTAAGGAATATCGTAATTGACTACGTGGCTGACACGTTCAACGTCGATGCCGCGAGCGGCAACGTCTGTGGCAATCAAAATATCCAATTTGCCACTTTTCAAACGATCAATAGTGCGTTCACGCAATTGTTGATTCATATCACCGTTAATCGGCGCAGCGGAATATCCGCGTGCTTCCAATTTTTCAGCGAGTTCAACGGTTGCAGTTTTGGTGCGCACGAAAATAATCATGCCTTCAAAAGGTTCTACTTCCAGAATACGGGTGAGTGCATCCAGTTTGTTGGTTCCACTGACCATCCAGTAAACCTGTTCGATGTTATCGCCAGTGGATTGATTGCTGGCAATTTTAATTTCTTGCGGATTGGTTAAATATTTTTCAGCAACGTTGCGAATTTCACGCGGCATAGTCGCCGAGAAAAGTGCCGTTTGACGCGATTCCGGAATGTGTTCCAAAATCCATTCAACATCGTCAATAAAGCCCATGCGCAACATTTCGTCGGCTTCATCCAACACCAAACTTTTTAAATTATCCAGATTCAAACTGCCGCGACGCAAGTGATCCATGACGCGACCGGGAGTGCCCACTACCACATGCACGCCGCGTTTTAATTGACGCAATTGTGTGGACATGTCTTGTCCGCCATAAATTGGCAGAACGTGAAAGCCGGGAATATCCGCAGCATATTTTTGAAAGGCTTCAGCAACCTGAATCGCCAATTCGCGAGTGGGTGCAAGTACCAACACTTGCGGTTCGTTTTGTTTGGTGTCCAAACGGGACAATAAAGGTAATGCAAAAGCAGCTGTTTTTCCGGTTCCGGTTTGTGCCATACCGATGATATCGCCGCCTTCCATCAGCACCGGAATCGCTGCTGCCTGAATTGGAGAGGGTGCTTCATAGCCAACGGCCTGAATAGCTTTTAACACGGGCGCAGAAAGGCCCAAATCAGTAAAGAATGTGGGTGTAGACATTAAATTGACCTAAATAGTAAGACAGTCATCAGTGATAACTGACAAGAAAAACGCAGGCAGGTGATAAATCGCCAAAAGTAATTCAGGTGTGAAGTTAACAAACCTGATAAATGTTGCCTGAAGTGGCAAGGCGATAAGAATCAACAATTCCCGCACGATTGTAGCCCTGAACTCAGATGAATCACGTTCACCTGATCATTTCAGCCTACCCCGCGCAAGACGTTCAAACCAAGAGGGGGTTACTGAAAGCGCGCGCAGTATAGGGATATAAGAAGGAATTAGCCAGACAAATATTGATCATTCGTACAGACGAAAAAAAACAATGCGCAGCCAGGCGCATTGTTTTTTGACTAAACGAGCGGTCGTTGTCAGTTACAGCTGGTTTTGATGTCGTTCAATACACCGCGATTCATGCCTGATCTGGACGTTAATTCAGCAGGGCAGGCCACTTCTTTGTATTTCAAAGATGGGTTATCAGCAACCTGGAACCAATCGACATACCACAAACAGGCTTGTTGCAATTGCGTTAAACCGCGCGAACCAAACACACTGTTGCAGCGATTGGTCACGCAAGCTTTGTATTGCGACAGGCTTGCGCTGTAGCCAAGCTGTTGTTTACAGGCAGCGAGGAAGCCGCCGTACTGGGCGCCCAGCTCTGAATTGGAAACACCCCATTGCGAACCACAAGCGTTGAATGCACCGACACCACCGCCGGGGATCAGTATGTCAAATTGCCCGCCACCAACGTCATGACCTATGTTGGTCGCTTGAACAATCATGGTTTTTCCTGCAAGTGCAGATGATCCGGGATCACCGGGGGCGTTATAGGAGCTGCCGGTGAACTCCAACTGATAGCATCGGCCACAAACATCGCCACTGGATGTTGCGGCATAACCATAAGACAGTGTGTCACTCACAGCAAAAGGGGCCTGATCCCAGCACATATGCGCGCCACCGTCATCGCAACTGCTGGCAACCGTCAGGTCGGAGATTTTGCTGTTGTTAAAAGAACAACTGGGAAGCGTTGCGACTACAGATGGAACATTACCACTCCAGCTACAGTGAGCTTTACAACAATCCCAATAACGTGTTGCGTAACCATTACAGCCATTCACTATAGGTGGAATGCTGCTGGCGGAGCTGGATTGTTGGCTTGAAGATGAGCTTGAGGAAATTGAGCTCGATCGGGATGAGCTCGACAAAGAGCTTGATCGTGAACTCGAAGAAATCGAACTGGAGCGCGATGAACTTGATAAGGAGCTTGATCGTGAACTCGAAGAAAGCGAACTGGAGCGTGATGAACTTGATAAGGAACTTGATCGGGATGAACTCGAAAGAGAGCTGGATCGAGAACTTGAAGAAATCGAGCTTGAACGTGAAGAGCTTGATCGTGAGCTTGAAGAAATTGAGCTGGAACGTGATGAACTTGAGATAGAGCTGGATCGACTTGATGAACCCACACTGGATGTCACACCTGAACAAACGCTACCGCTGACACTTGCCACCTGTGCTTTGCTTCCTCCATTAACTCCCTGCATACCAAATTCTATGCTGGAGCCAACACCAATTGTGCTGTTCCAATTCAGCGGAGTAGCGGAATAAGGATTTGAGCCGGATGTGTTGGCGTTCCAACTGTTGGTCATACGTGATCCGTCAGAATAACTCCAGGAAACACTCCAGCCATTCACGGGTGAGCTGCCGTCATTGGTAATACGAATGTTGGCAGTAAAGCCGCTGCCCCAATCATTCGTTACTATGTATTCACATTTGGCCGCATGAGTCATTCCGGTTTGGAACAACCCCGTTAACAGGCAAGCCATTATTGCCGATTTAATTTTCATGAGGTTTCCTCTGTGGGTAAGTTATCAAACATTAACATGGTGCATCATAAGAGCATCATGGCTAAACAAGTGTTTTCAATGGATAACAAAGTTGAATTAATTTTTATAAAACA
>CAMLML010000078.1 GCA_946481095.1 uncultured Cellvibrio sp. | reverse complement strand
GAGCAGCTGGCTTTTAACCAGTTGGTCGCAGGTTCGAATCCCGCACGACCCACCATTATTTTCTTGTTTAAAAAGCGCGCAATTTTTCTGTTTATGGTCCTGGAATGCAAAGTGATAGAATCACCGGGTTTCTCATTTGGTTTCTGTGGAGTTGTTTTTCATGCCCAATTCATCCGCTATGAGTGCTGCGCAAATCGAATCTTTACAAGAAATTGTCAAGCAGCATTTAGCTAAAATTTCAGTCAAGGCAGAATCCAACCCTGAAACCAATCAACATTTCAAAGAAAAAATCCATCGCCTTTTAAAAGAACATAATGCGGTGTTGGTTGCGCACTATTACACAGATCCGTTGGTGCAGGCCTTGGCCGAAGAAACAGGTGGCTGTGTGTCGGACTCATTGGAAATGGCGCGTTTTGGCAAACATCACTCCGCCGATACGTTGATAGTTGCCGGTGTGAAATTTATGGGTGAGACCGCAAAAATTCTCACACCGGAAAAACGTGTATTGATGCCTACACTTGAAGCAACCTGTTCATTGGATTTGGGTTGTCCGGTTGATCAATTTTCGGATTTCTGTGATGCCAATCCAGATCGCACTGTAGTTGTTTATGCCAATACTTCAGCCGCTGTAAAAGCCCGTGCCGATTGGGTGGTGACATCCAGTATTGCTTTGGATGTAGTGGATTATCTGGATAGACAAGGCAAAAAAATTCTTTGGGCTCCCGATAAACATTTGGGTTCTTATGTACAACAAAAAACCGGTGCTGATGTATTGTTGTGGGACGGTGCTTGTATCGTTCATGAAGAATTCAAAGCAAAAGGTGTTGAAGATTTAAAGCGTCTTTATCCGCAAGCAGCCGTTTTGGTTCACCCCGAATCACCTCAAGCGGTGGTGGATTTGGCTGATGTTGTAGGTTCAACCTCACAATTAATTAAAGCTGCACAAACGCTCCCCAATAAAGAATTTATTGTGGCAACCGATCAGGGCATTTTTTACAAAATGCAGCAGTTAAATCCCGACAAGGTTTTTCACATCGCCCCCACCGCTGGCAGCGGTGCAACCTGCCGTTCCTGTGCCAATTGCCCATGGATGGCAATGAATTCTCTGGAAGCATTGGCCAATGTATTTGAACAAAAAGACAATGAAATTTTTGTTGATCCGGAATTGGGCCGCAAGGCAATGATTCCCTTGCAGCGTATGTTGGATTTCCGTAAGGCTAATTAATTGCAAGGCACCATTTTTTGGTGCTCATATCGTTGTGAGCTTGTTTAGTCTCAGTCCACTCAGTACCATGGCGCCTCTTTTTTAACTTATTTATTTTCACGTTCGCTGGAGTCGTCAATGATTCAAGGCAGTATGGTTGCTCTTATTACCCCGATGCATACAGATGGTTCACTTGATTGGCCTGCGTTGCGTAAGCTTGTGGATTGGCATTTGCAGGAAGGTACTCATGCAATTGTGGCTATGGGGACTACGGGGGAATCTGCAACTTTAAATGTTGATGAACATTTGGCTGTAATCAAAGCTGTAGTTGATCAGGTGAATGGCCGTATTCCGGTGATTGCAGGTACGGGTGCCAACTCTACATCTGAAGCCGTTGAACTGACGCTGGCCGCCAAAAATGCCGGTGCTGATGCCTGTTTGCTAGTGACACCTTACTACAACAAACCTACTCAGGAAGGGTTGTTTTTGCATCATGAATTTATCGCTCGACAGGTCGCAATCCCCCAATATTTATACAACGTTCCCGGTCGTACAGGCGTGGATATGAAACCGGAGACGGCTTTGCGTTTGGCAAAGGTCAATAATATTGTCGGAATTAAAGAAGCTACTGGTGATCTTGAAAGAGCAAAAATTCTTATAGATCAAGCACCTGACAGTTTTGCGGTAATCTCGGGTGATGATGCCACAGCAGTGGATTTGATTCTTTTAGGTGGTAAAGGGGATATTTCCGTCACTGCCAATGTCGTACCTGCGGCGATTGCGCGTATGTGTGATTTGGCGCTTGCAGGGAAAGCGGCAGAAGCGAGGGCGATCAATGATCAACTATTGCCGTTACACACGGCCATGTTTGTTGAATCCAATCCGATCCCGGTGAAGTGGGCGGTGGAATATTTGGGATTGATTGAATCCGGAATTCGTTTGCCGCTCACACCTCTGGCTGAGTCTTTCCGTGCTCAAGTCAGAGCGGCAGTGGATGCAACACATTACGCGCACAAGCAGTCCTTATAATCCTGATGAGTGTTGAATAAATAGAATGACTAGCATGAGCAGAGCTGTATCTTCCCGTTTCAAATCCTTGTCCTCCTTGATCCTGATTCTTGGTCTCTGCCTGTCCCAGACAGGATGCGGCCTGTTTTTTGGCGAAGAGGGTATATTCCGAAATCGCAGTAATAATTATCTGAAAGCTGACACTATTCCTGCGTTGGTTTTGCCTGATGGCAAGAGTTCGACATCAATGGGTGAGATTTACCCTATACCCCCTATTTCAGCGACAGACTTTGGTTATGACTCAAGCCTGGATAATGAGATTCCCCGCCCGTTGCCATTGGCTGCCAACTTACGCGAGGATAAAGTTAGAATTCAACGTGTAGGTGGTGAGAGCTGGATTTTGATCAATGCTGCACCGGGTGAGTTATGGCCACGTATTCGCAATTTTTTGAATGTGAATGGGCTGAATGCCAATTACACCAATATCAACAAAGGGATTATTGAAACTGAATGGCTGCAGTTTAAAACAGACCCTGATGTCCAGCACACTTATCGTCTGCAAATGGATCAAGGGGTTCAACCTGAGACCAGTGAAATTCATATTACCCACTACAGCTTGCCTGCGGGCCAATCTGTTGCCGGAGAAATCAATTGGCCCGCCAAATCAACCAGCAGTGAAAAAGAAAAATGGTTGATGGATGAGCTTGCGGCATCTTTGGCGAATGATGACACGGAAGGTGGTACTTCTTTATTGGCGCAAAATATCGGCGGCGCTGTAAAAGCCAATATCGGGGTGTTGCGTTCCGAGCCTGTTATATATATTCGATTGGACAGGGTTCGTGCACTGGCTACTCTGGGTTTTGCTGCCAAGAAAGAAGGCTTTGTCACCTTTGAGTCTGACAGTAAAGCCGGGTTGTTTTATGTGGGCTATAAAGATCCCGAAGATTTAAAACCAGGCTGGGTTACACGCAAACTGCATCTTCCATTTACTCCCAAGCTGCCCACCACAGATTACAAGCTGGAGCAGTTACAGGAAATTCTTCCCAAGGGAGAGGCATTGGATAAAGCTGCACTTTCCAAACGCAACAAAGAGAAAGTGCTGCCTGATGCCGAAGGTTATCTGTTGATCATCTCCGGTGAAGAAAACAATTATGTTGTACGTATTCGTGATCCTTATGGGAAACGTCTCCTGCCCAAAGAGGCGAGAGAGCTGTTAACAGTATTGCGTAAAAATCTGATCTGATGATCCGGTTTGCTTCGCTGGGCAGTGGTAGCCGGGGTAATGCGACACTGGTTGAGTGGGCGTCGGGCACTTTGATGATCGATTGCGGTTTTAGCTTGCGGGAAACAGAACAACGCTTGCGACGATTGGGCAAGAAACCCGAATCAATCAATGCGATTCTGGTAACTCACGAGCATGGAGATCATGTCAAAGGGGTTGCTGCATTTTCCCGACGTCATGGTGTTCCTGTGCATATGACGCCTGGAACCTGGCAAAGTCGGCAATTTGGTGATTTACCTCGCCTGAATCTGATTCAGGCCTATTCACCTTTTGAAATTTCAGGTTTACAGATAACCCCTGTTGCTGTTCCCCATGACGCAAGAGAGCCTTCCCAATTTGTTTTTGAATATCAGGGGAAACGCTTGGGCATACTCACCGACTTGGGTAGTATTACACCTCACGTGGAGGCAGAGTTCCAGAATCTTGATGCTATGGTGCTGGAAGCCAATCACGATCCTTTTATGCTGGTGTCGGGTACTTATCCTCCTGCATTGAAACAAAGGGTAGGTGGTTCCTGGGGGCATTTGAGTAATCAGCAAGCAGCTGGTTTTTTACAGCGACTGGATTGTGCAAGGTTACAACATTTGGTTGTTGCACATATCAGCCAGCAGAACAATCGATTGGATTTGGCCGAGTCCGCCATAACAGCTGTTGCGGCGGAAATAAAACAAATCACCTACGCCTGTCAGGATCAGGGATTTGATTGGCTATCAATTTATTGAATTATCTTTAGAGAAATATTTATGCAAAAACTTGAACAACTTTATGCAGGTAAAGCCAAATCCATTTTTAAAACAGATGATCCTGATCATCTGATTATGTTGTTCCGTAATGACACATCGGCGTTTGATGGTAAACGTATTGAACAGTTGGACAGAAAGGGAATGGTCAATAATAAATTCAATGCGTTTATCATGGGGAAATTACAGGCAGCTGGTATACCCACCCATTTTGTAAAATTATTATCCGACACGGAGTCGCTGGTAAAAAAAATGGAAATGATTCCTGTGGAGTGTGTGGTTCGCAATCATGCGGCTGGATCTTTGGTGCGTCGTTTGGGCGTGCAGGAAGGGCAAGCTTTGACGCCGCCTACGTTTGAATTATTTTTAAAAAATGACGCTTTGGGTGATCCCATGGTGAATGAATCACATGTGCAGGCATTCGGCTGGGCAACAATGGATCAGTTGGCAACCATGAAAGCCCTGACATTCAAAATCAATGATGTGTTAAAAAATTTATTTGATTCCGGCAACATGATGCTGGTTGATTTCAAAGTGGAATTTGGTGTGCATAAAGGCCAGATTATTCTGGGTGATGAGTTTTCACCTGATGGGTGTCGTTTGTGGGATAAAGATACCCGTGAGAAACTGGACAAGGATCGTTTCCGCCAGAATTTGGGGAATGTGGTGGAGTCCTACGAAATGGTAGGGCAGCGTTTGGGGTTAACATTTTAATCAAAAGGGGCTGCGGCCCCTTTTTTATTGACTATACTTCTGTTCAGTTTTAGGTGTTTTCGGAATATGCAGTCCAGTCATCAATAAAAAAACAGGAGTATTAGTGTGAAAGAACGTCGTCACTATGAGCGTACCTCTACATCGTTTCGGGTCGAAATCTCACATCCCAGTTTTGGAACTCTGGTTGGTTTTGCCAAAGACGTTTCGGATGGGGGGGCGCAGGTACAGTTGGAAACGCAAGTATTTCCACCGGTTGGCACTGAAGTGATGGTTCGTTTTCGCAAGAACGCCGGTACAGTTAATGTAGAGCCGGTTAATATGAAAGTGATGTATCAAATGCGTAATACAGTCGGGTTAATGTTTATCAAGCGTTAAATTAAAACGTGCATTGATTGGCATAAATAAATTCGGCTTTATTTTCTTGCAGATTGGTTTTTAACTGTTTCAGGTTTTTGCAGTCTGTAATTGCATTATTGGAAATGTCTATTTGTTTTAAGTGTAGTAAATTTAATAAAGGTTCGACTTGGGTTATTTTATTATTTTGTAACAGTAACACTTCCAGTCTTCCCAGTTTGTTCAGTTCCCCGATCTGTTGGATATGATTGTTACTTAAATTTAATTCTTTTAATGCAAAAAATTTATCCAACCCTTGCAGATTTTTAATTCCTGCTTCGCTACAGTTGAGCCTTGTCAGATCTTCTGCTTTGGTTATTTGCAGGTCAAAAATTGTTTGAGTGACGCATTCCGCCAAAGCCACATCTACAATCTGAAAATCTTTAAATACGCCCGCAGGCATATAAACGGTGCGGTCATTTAAACTCACCGAGTAATTTTTACATGCCGTAAAAGTCGTGGCCATCAAAATGAGTAGTAGGATTTTATACATTTGTGAAACCTGTCCAGAGGATAAGAGTCCGAGTTGTTATGCTGGCGCCGTATGTTTGCTTTTGTTAAGTTGGCGAGACTTCAAGGTATAACAACTCAGGCAGTAATGACAAATAAATGGATTGTATGGTTCATAGTTTAAAATACAATTCATTGTTATTATACATTCAGCTGAAATTCATCGAATTATTTTACATTAGACCTCAACTTCAACTCCATTAACAGGAAATCATCATGAAAGCATTGTTAGTTGCCTTCTTATCCGTTTCATTATTTGCTTGTACAACGGTTGATCCTTACACCGGCGAACAAAAAACCAGTAAAACAGCGAAAGGTGCTGGCATAGGAGCAATTGCTGGTGCGGTGTTGGGCGCCGCAACCGGCGACAATGCCAAGGATCGTCGCGAGCGAGCGTTAAAAGGCGCAGTGATTGCGGGTGGCATTGGTGCCGGTGTTGGTAATTATATGGATCGTCAGGAAGCCAAACTGCGTCAGGAATTACAAAGCACCGG
The DNA here is from genome assembly GCA_946481095.1 of uncultured Cellvibrio sp. The sequence goes on along the minus strand of CAMLML010000078.1, from coordinate 15,706 downwards.
TGTTCAAGTTAGACGTGAAGGCGATAATCTGGTGTTGATCATGCCGGGTAATATTACTTTCTCATCCGGTAATGCTGATATTCGTGCAGACTTTTATGACGTGTTGAATTCAGTTGCAAAAGTGCTGGTTGAATTTAAAGAAACCTCAATCAAAGTCAGTGGCCACACAGATTCAACTGGCGGCGATAAAATTAATATTCCTTTGAGTCAAAATCGTGCTGACAGTGTTGCGCGATATTTGCGTACCCAAAAAATCAGCAGCAGCCGTATTCAATCCTATGGTTATGGTTCCCAATATCCTGTTGCCAGCAACTCAACAGAATCGGGCAAGCAGGCCAATCGTCGTGTAGAGCTGGAATTAGTTCCAAACGCTGAATAGATTTCTATTATTCAATAAAAAAACCACCTCATGCAGGTGGTTTTTTTATATCCAAAATATATTGGATAAATCAATGGATATTTTTTTGTTCAATACGCAAGGTGTCCAAATAAGCGTTTAATGTGGAAAACAGTTGTGTAAGCATTTGCGGGGCTTGCATACATTTGGCTGTGCCTATAATGCCTTGATAGCTGCTTAATAAAAATAGTGTGGTTTGATAGGGGTCTATATCTTTTCTGACAAATCCATTTTTCTGGCCTTCTGTTAATGCTTCGCAGGCGGATTTGTGAATGGTCATCATAACGTTTTGTAATCTGTCTCGAAATCCTTCGTCAATTGCCGACATTTCCTGCACCAGATTATTACAAGGGCAGCCATTGAAAGTTTTTTCAGTGAGAAAACATTCTGCTTTCCATAAAAACATATTCTGCAATCCGGTGATTGGGTCTTCTCCCGGTTTTAAAAATTCTTGCCAGAACTCCTTGAAGTGTCCTAGCATAATTTCATCGACAACAGCATAACCAATAGAAAGTTTGCTGGGAAAGTAATGATAGAGTGCTCCCTTGGCTAATTGCGTTTTCTGCAATATGGCATCAATACGCATACCTTGAAAACCGTTTTCATAAATTTCTTCATGAGCAGCTTCAAGAATTCGCATGCGGGTATTTTCGGGTGGAGCAAATTTAAACATAACAGTTACCCTGTATTTTCAAGGCTAAGGCACGGTACCTTTAGTCATATTATTCTACCTTGAGTCCGCGATAGTGCAATTTATCTCGCCATTTCCGGCGGTGTTTGTAACCTGAATACCCCTTTCCGGGAATCAGGTATCAGAAAGTTACCTGATTATTGATTATTGATAAGGATTCATTTTACAGGCGTATAGATTGTGCGGGCTACATCGGAAAATTGTTGATTAACCTTAATGGAGAAGATGTGTGAGAAAAGTAAAATATTTAACTGCAGTTATATTGGTTTTGCTGTTGGCAGCACAGTGGATATTAAATGAAAGGTCAGTATCCCCGAGTGCGTCCGTAAATAAATCGAATACGCCCTCCGCCAGGATTGTTGAATCACAATCGCGCGCGCTGTACGACAACCCTGAATTGCAGGCTGCATTCGATAAAAGACAATCTAATATTTGGTTGGTTGGGTCAGGCGAAGTGAGTAAAATTTTACCTGATGATAATAAAGGTAGTCGCCACCAGCGTTTTGTAGTTAAGGTAAATTTAACGCAAACCGTTTTAATTGCGCATAATATTGATCTTGCCAAAAGGCTGGCCAATCTGCAAATGGGTGATATGATTCAATTTTATGGTGAGTATGAATGGAATGAAAAAGGTGGTGTTATTCATTGGACTCATCATGATCCTGCAGGAAAAAAAGCTGGCGGATGGATTAAGCACAATAATATTACGTATCAATAAAAATATAGGTTTATAAAGAGATTATGAACAATACTCACCAACGCTATAGTACTTTGGTTATTAGCCTTCACTGGTTTATTTTTTTATTAATGATTGCGATTTACGCGACCATGGAATTTCGCGGAATTTTTCCAAAAGGCAGTGAGCCCCGCGAATTGATGAAAGCTATACATTTTATGTTAGGTGCCTCTTTATTATTTTTGGTTGTCATTCGTATTGCGGCTCGTATTTTTTCAGTGACACCGGAAATAGTTCCGGCGCTGAAACCACAACTTAAAATTATATCCAAATTAATGCATCTGGCCCTTTATACTTTGATGATCGCTATGCCAATAAGTGGTTGGATTATGTTGAATGCCAATGGCAAACCCGTTCCTTTTTTTGGTTTGGATTTGCCTGTGTTGATTGCGCCTGACAAAGCGCTGGCGGAACGTCTGCATGACTTGCATGAAATTGGCGCGACACTGGGTTATGCATTGATTGGTTTGCATACAGCAGCTGCTTTTTTTCATCATTATGTGATGAAAAATAATGTGTTGTTACGCATGTCATTTCTGAAGAGATAAAATTAACAAACCAAATACGACTAAATTAAATGCGACATAAAGAAACACACAAATCCCATCGCTCCGGGTGGTTGCGTGCTGCCGTACTGGGTGCCAATGATGGCATTATTTCCACATCGAGTTTGATGGTGGGGATTGCGGCAGCTGATCAATCATCAACGGCGATTTTATTGGCGGGTGTTGCGGGTTTGGTTGCAGGTGCAGTCAGTATGGCTGCGGGTGAATATGTTTCTGTTTGTTCACAGGAAGATTTGGAAAAAGCAGATTTATCGCGCGAGAGAAAAGAATTATCCGAAGATCCGGATGGTGAGTTGCGCGAGCTGGAGGCCATTTATATTGCGCGAGGTATTTCAAAAGATTTGGCGTCAAAAGTCGCGATTGAGTTAACGCGTAATGATGCGTTAGGTGCTCATGCACGCGATGAGTTGGGTATAACGGATTTCAATTCGGCGAAACCTTTTCAAGCCGCTATTGCGTCGGCAACCAGTTTTGCGTTTGGTGCAATCATACCCTTGTTGGCTATTATGATGTTTAGTAAAAATTTATGGGCAGTTCCGGTTGTTTCATTACTCTCTTTATTAGTGCTCGGTGCTATTGCCGCAAAAGCGGGCGGCGCCAATCCGTTGCGAGGTGCAGTGCGTGTTACTTTTTGGGGGGGGGTTGCTATGGCTGCCACAGCCTTGGTTGGAAAATTATTTGGTGCAGTTGTTTGATTGCAATCTGTGATTTCTCCGGTTGCAATTCCTTTATCAAATGATATGGTGCTCTTGCCTTGGCGACAGGAATAACCATGTGAACCCAAACGTTTGGAAGAATAACAATAAATTATCCGCACTTTACAGCTTTCCCCTGTTGGTTTTTTTTCTATTTTTAATAGCGGGTTCTTCATTTGCTGATGGCGTTGCAAGGCATCAGGTAAGTGTTGCCTATGTTTATAATTTTGCAAAAAATGTTGAATGGCCCTCCCGTGGAAGAACACATTTTCGCATAGCTGTGTACGGTAATGCTGATCCTGCCTTGGTGGAAGCATTCGGCTCATTAAAAGAACGTACACGCATTCAGGATTTACCAATACAAATCTTTTACATTCCTACATTGAAATCGGTTGATGAATACGATCTGGTGTACATGCTGCAATCCAATAAAGAATTGTTAGACGATTTTTATGCGGTTGCGGATGGCGATCCTGTGTTGTTGGTAACAGAAGAGTATATTGACCCGGCATTGGTGATGATCAACTTGCAAGAAAAAGATAATAAAATTAAGTTCGAAGTTAATAAATCCAATATTATCAATCAGGGTTTAAAACCATTACCTGAATTAATATTAAATGGTGGTAATGAAATTGATGTGGCTGCTCTTTATCGTGAAGGACAGTCGTCTTTGATAAAATTACAAAAACAGTTGGCCAGTCGTGAAAAGCGGTTGTCCAATCTTGAGAAAAAAATTCTTCAGCAAGAGATGCTCAATGAAGAATTGCAGAAAAAAATGCAATTATTAAATCATGAGATTCAAAAAAGTAGCGACCAGATCAGCCAGCAAACACAACTTATCCAGCAGCAAGATAAACAAATTGCACGGGCCAGCCACGAAAAAGCCGGATTGTTAACTGAAATAAAAACCAGAACGGAGCAACTGGACTCGCAGCAGCAAATGCTCTCGGAGGTAATTAAAAAAATTGAGCAGGGTGAAGGGCGAGTCAAGGCTCTGGATCAGGTTATTAAAAATCAGGAATCGCGTTTGCTGGAACAGGATCACGCGATTACGCATCTTGATCAAACGGTTACCAATCAAAAACGCTCGCTATTCTATTCCTGGGCTTTGGCGTTTCTTGGGTTGTTGTTGGTTACTACTATTTGGTTTGCGTACCTTATCAAGCGACGGGACAATCGTCGTTTGGCCAATCATGCACAGGATTTGCAATTCGCCAAAGACAGGTTGTTGATTGCAAAACGCAAAGCCGACGAAGCCAGTAAAGCTAAAAGCGATTTTTTATCCTTGATGAGCCACGAGTTGCGGACACCGCTGCAAGCCATTATTGGTTATACCGAAGTGGTACTTGAAGAGTTGAAATTGAATGACGAATCACGACACTTGAATGATTTGACCCGGGTCATTAATAACAGTGAGCGTTTATTAAAATTAATCAACAGTGTGTTGGATCTGGCCAAAATGGAAGCCGGGCGTATGTCATTGGATTTGACACAGGTAAAACTATCCGAATTGGTTGATGATGCTTTGGGTAGCATCAAACCACTTGCTGATAAAAAATCTCTGGCATTGCACACAACCGTTAATGATGGTGATTTTTTGCCGATTGCAGATCCTGAAAAATTATTATTGATTATGATTAATTTGTTGGGGAACGCAGTGAAATTTACAGCCAGCGGCAGCGTCAGTTTGCATGCAACGCATGAAAAGAGTGCCATCAGTATCCGTGTTGTAGATACCGGTATAGGTATTTCTGCTGATCAAATTCAATTGGTTTTTAATGCGTTTCATCAATCGGATCACACCAGAGCGCGCAAATTTGAAGGCAGTGGTTTGGGTTTGGCCATTACCAAACAATTGGTCGATTTGATGGGAGGGCAAATCGATGTGCAAAGTGAATCAGGGCAAGGTACCGTATTTTCTGTGCATATTCCCTTGCCAATTACGCCTGTTGATAAAAATGATGAAGAAAAATATGGCGGAAAAACGCTTGACGCCTATTATGAAGAAGAATCAATTGTCTGCAGTGATAATGTGGTGATGATTGACGACGATCCAGCCTTTCTGGATATTATGGCCAGAACATTACGCGCTGATGGTTATGGGGTGCACACGGCGCTGGATGCAATAACCGGTTACCAGTTGTTGAAAAAAATCAAACCCCGGGTCATCACATTGGATTTGTTACTGCCAGATCAGCATGGCTGGACTTTGTTTGAAAAAATAAAATCCGATCAAGAATTAAAAGAAATTCCGATTATTATTATTTCCATGGTGGATGAAGAAAAATATTCACATACCAATCAGATAGAAGGCTATTTAACGAAACCTGTTCGCCTTGAAACGCTTAAGCATGCAGTACAACGATTGGTGCCGAAATCCTGATAAAGAGTGCTGAGTATGAAATTATTCCATGTCATACCTTATGCAGTTTTATTGATTCTGTTTCAATCTTTAGATATCAATGCTGACGTTTCCCGTTCCGATCTTTATGATTTATCCCTGCAGGAATTGGCACAAATTGAAGTGACCATTGCAACGGGTAATACCACACCTTTGGATAGGGCACCGTCTTCGGCTTCTGTGATTTATGCTCGTGATATTGACGCCATAGGTGCACGCACACTTGATGATGTGTTGGAATTGATTCCCGGATTGCATGTCGGAGTATCATCCTTAAGCCGTTTGGATTCCGTTTATTATTTTCGCGGATTACACACCGGTTTTAACTCACAGGTATTATTGATGCTCAATGGCGTGCCCATTCAGAATGCAGTGCAAGGTGGCCGACCAACTTTATTTCGATTTCCCGCTGATGGAATTGATCGCGTTGAAGTCATTCGTGGCCCAGGTTCAGCTATTTATGGAGCTGATGCTTATGCGGGTGTTATTAATATCATTACCAAAGATATTACGGCGATCAGTAATGAATCACTAAAAGTTGATTTGGGATCGTTCAATAGCCAGCATTATAATTTTAACGGTGCAACGCAGTGGAAGTCAGTGAATATTTCCCTGGTAACGTCCTATCAAAAAACCGATGGTGATAATGACCGTCGTGTTACTCGGGACTTGCAATCGACAATTGATCAAGCTTTGGGAACCAGTGCGTCATTGGCCCCCGGTGCGTTATCAACGGATTATAAAGTGTTGGATACACATCTCACTTTTCAAACTCCGCAATGGCATTTAAGTCTATGGCATTGGGCAACGGATGCAGGTGTTGGTGCGGGTGGTGCCCAGGCATTGGATCCTCATGGGAGCGAACGAGGCGATATTGTCAGGGTTGATTTTGGATATGAATTGCAAAATTTATCTTCAGATTGGCAATCACAAATTAGAGCCAGTTTTTTCAGATACAAAGAAAGAGTTGAATATTTTTTACTTCCGCCGGGTGCGTTGTTGCCGATTGGTGTTGATGGCAATGTTAATTTTGCCCAGCCAAATGGTTTGGTGAGTTTTCCTGATGGTTTAATCGGTAATCCAGCGGGTAATGTGGATGATAGTCAGTTGGAATGGGTTAATGTCTATCGTGGATTTGAAAACCACCGGTTGCGTTTGGCATTAGGTACACGATATTTATTAGTTGATACCAAAGAAACCAAAAATTTTGGTCCCGGTATTCTGGATTTTTCACCTTTGCCTGCCGAGATGCCAGGTGATCTGGTTGATGTTAATGATACGCCTTACATTTTTTTTGAAGATAACTCACGTCGTGTGAATTACATTTCCTTGCAGGATGAATGGCAGATAACCCGTGATCTGAATTTAACGGCCGGTCTTCGTTACGATGATTATTCCGATTTCGGGCATACAACAAATCCGCGTCTGGCTTTGATCTGGACAGGTTCTCACTCATTCGTTACCAAGCTGATGATGGGCAGCGCATTTCGTGCACCATCATTCATCGAATTGTATGGAAAAAACAATCCGGTTTCTTTGGGTAATGATCAATTAAAACCTGAAAAAATTGATACGCTTGAATTGTCATTTAATTGGCAGGCGACAAACAATTTACAAACTATTTTGACGTTGTTTGATTACACCGCAAAAGATATGGTGGTATTTGAAGACGATATTAATAATATCAGTAGTACTGCGCAAAACAGTTTGACGCAGGATGCGCAGGGTTTTGAATGGGAATTGAATTGGCAATTGGATGATGCATGGCGTTTGCAAACCAGCTATTCCTGGCATAGTGCGACTAACAAACAAAACCACACCGATGTAGCTGATGTACCACGTCGCTTGGGAAAAATGAATTTGAGTTATCAGCCTGTAGCCGATTGGCATTTGACTTCCCAATTATTTTGGGTGGCAGACAGAAAGCGACGGGTCATAGACCCACGTGATGAAATCAATAATTACACACTTTGGAATTTGAACATTCAACGAAACAATATTGCAAAAAATGTGGATCTGAATCTGACATTTCGCAATCTGTTTGACGACGATATTCGTGAGCCCAGTGGTGGCGAAATTGCAGAAGATTATCCGATGGAATCACGCTCTGTTTGGGCCGGACTGGATTTTACTTTTTAGGGAATTTTTGATTGCGTCCTCTACTGGTTGTGGATGTCCTATATGATAGCCCTGAACATAATCTATGCCGATTTTTACCAGTAATTGCAGAATAGCTTCATTTTCCACATATTCGGCAATAGCCTTTTTTCCTATAGCTTGAATTACCTGCACCATGGATTTGACCAACGCCTGATCAACCGGATCCTGATCCAGATTTTTAATAAACGATCCATCAACTTTAATATAATCTGCAGGCAAAGATTTTAAATAAGCAAAACTACTGAAACCTGAACCAAAATCATCGACAGAAAAACTGCAACCCAGTTGATGTAATTGTTTGATAACACTTTGTGTGATTTGCAAATTAAACAAACTGGCACTTTCCGTTAATTCAAATGTAATCCGGTTGGGGTTTACCTGGGTGAGCTCAAGATTTTCAATAATATTGGGTACCAGATTATCGTCTTTGAATGCTTGTGCTGATAAGTTGATGGCGATGTTGGTGAGTTCCGGATGATTTTTCAACGCACGTGTTGCCAGTTTAATAACCCATCTGTCCAACAGATACATTTCACCGGCAGCTTCGAGCACAGGAATGAATTCAGCAGGGCCGACAATGGTGCCATCTTTTTCACGAAGGCGGACCAGCGCTTCAAAATGTGAAATCCGGTTTTTCTGAATATCAAAAATAGGTTGAAAGAAAAGTACCATACGATCTTCGCGAATCGCCATACGAATTTTTTGTGAAATGTTGATTCGATTTTTCAGTTCGGTGCTTTCATTATCGCTGGGGTTGTAAAAGTGAATCAGGTTGCGACCCCGCCCTTTGGCAACATAAAGCGCTATATCCGCACGCATAAAATATTCATCTGCCTGATGTGCAGTGCCATCAATCAGGGCGACACCGATACTGCAACCCAGATTGACCCTTTGCTCATGAATAAAGAAGCTGAAGTCGCTAATTATTTTTTGTACGGCTTGGGTAATTTGCAAGGTTTTTTGTGGCGTAATGTTATTCAGAAATACCGCAAATTCATCACCACCCAGGCGGCACAGCACATCTGTCTTACGGATTTTTTTCAGCAATAATTGCGACATTTCTTTCAGAACCTGATCGCCTTTTTGATGGCCAAAGGTGTCGTTGATAATTTTGAAATGATCAAGATCAATATAAACCAGTGCATGTTGTTTTTTGCCTGCTTTGGTTTCTGCGAAAATTTCCTTGAGCAATAATTCTGCATAATGACGATTGAATAAACCAGTCAAGGAGTCGTGTGTCGCCAAAAAGTTTAACTGTTCTTGTGATTTGCGCTGCTCGGTAATATCGTCAAGGCAAAGTGAATAACGCGTATTCTGTTGCGATGAATTGAGTTTTAGCTGCATCCAGATCAAGTGGCCATCGCGTGCTTGCAAACACAGCTCAAAATCAATAATAGGCATGCGGGTTTGTTTGAATAGAATTATTTCGGCTTCCAGTTTGTGGAAAAGATCTTCGTAACCTCTGGCGATAAAATTGATCAAGGGTTTGTTCAGGGTTTGTTCCCGGGAAAATTCAGTCAGCTTTTGCCAGACGGGATTAATAAAACGGATGTGGAGGTTTTCATCCAGTTCCATGACGACGGATTGCAAATCGTTCAGTAGTTGGTGATGGCTTTGGTACAAGTTTCGAAATGCCTGTTCGCTTTCTTTCAGGGATTGCACTTGATTGGCAAATTGTTCGGCGCTGACCAGGTAGTCGTCGCGATGTATGGCAATATCGCATACTTTGCGTAGTTGCTCGGCGCGAAAGGGCTTGGGCAAAAAATCGGTAGCCCCGAGAAACATTAAATCTTCGGCTTCCTCGGCATTGGCATGAGCTGTCATAACCACTATGGGTTGAGCGGGATGTTGCCTGAGTATTTCTCCCAAAATCTCCCTGCCGGAAAGACTGGGTAGCATTATGTCCAGCAGTACCAGATGGTGGCGTCTCTGCATCCAGGCTAACAACCCTTGTTTGCCGTCATGAGCCAGCTCAATATCGAACAGATTGGATAACACCCTTTCCACCAGATGTGCGGTGTCCTCCGAATCTTCTATGACCAGCAGGCGAGGTTTGGAATTGAGATTGATCAGGGGATTGGTTAATAACTCTATTACCGGTACCAATTTATCAATTGCGCTGGCGGGTAAAAGCTTGTCGATACCGTATTCACGCGCAGTGACTTCGGCAATTCGCTCACACCAGGTGTGAGCAATCATCAGAATGGGTAATTGTGACTTGCAATTAAGAATGCCGCTTCGTATCAAGCGAGACAGGCGCCAGCCGTCTATTCCGGGTAATTCAAGGTCGGTGATCAGCAGATCAATTGTCTGGGTATTAAGGCAATGCAGGGTTTTACGGGCATTGTCTGCCAGAATGACGTTGCGATATCCAGCCTCAAGCAAGAGACTGTGAATCCGCTCTTGTTCGGTTTTGTCCCGGCATGCCAGTAGCAAGCCAGGTTTGGCAGTATGGAGTGATGAGGGATTTTCAGGCACTTATTATCTCCGGTTGAGGCTAATCCTAGCTCAATTTTTCGGGGGCGGCCATTTACCTCATAAGCCGTGCCTTTCAGGTGTTCGGTAACTAAATCAGGTCGGTACGTCAATCTTGCCATTCACCCCCTTAGCGGGTAATATCCTGCGCCCGTTTGCCCAGCCCCTCAGAGTCTCAGGGGCTTTTTTGTCTGGAGTGTTTTTTGGCTCAGGTTTCGCTTGTTTTTTGCCTTTGCCTCGATCATTCCCCTCTAGAAAGAGATTTTTGTTGAGAAACAGCCTATGACCACTGGCCTCTACCAGATAGATGAGTTCAAAGATAACTGCGGTTTTGGACTAATTGCCCACTTAAAGGGCAAAACCAGCCACCGTTTGCTTAAAACGGCGATTGAAGCACTCACTTGTATGACTCATCGCGGTGGTATTAACGCCGATGGTAAAACCGGTGATGGCTGTGGTCTTTTATTACAAAAACCCGATGCATTTTTACGTGCAGTCGCCAAAGAAGCCGGTTGTGCTGATCTGACGCCCATTTATGGTGTTGGTTCTATTATGCTCAGCCTGGATGAGTCACTTGCCAAACAGCAGCGAGCTGTCTTCGAAGAAGAACTGGTAAAGCAGGGTTTGATCGTTGCCGGATGGCGTCAGGTTCCTGTTGATACAGCCTGTCTTGGCCCTATAGCACTCAAATCACTGCCTGCATTTAACCACTTGTTTGTTAATAGTAATGATTTGCCGGTTGAACAGGTCAATGCCAAATTGTTTACTGCCCGCCGTAAAACCGAGCAGCGCCTGATCAGTGATAAATCCTTTTATGTTGCCAGTTTGAGTACCAGCGTCCTTTCTTACAAAGGTTTGATGATGCCGGTGGATTTACCGGGTTTCTTTGCTGATCTGGCGGATGAACGACTGGAAACTGCGATTTGTGTATTTCACCAGCGCTTTTCCACCAACACCATGCCAGTCTGGCCTCTGGCCCAGCCTTTCCGGATGTTAGCGCACAATGGGGAGATCAACACCATTGTGGGCAACCGTAACTGGTCGGTGGCACGCACGCCTAAATTCACTACGCCTTTGTTGCCTGAATTGCACAACCTGACCCCATTGGTTAACCGCACAGGTTCCGACTCATCCAGCCTCGACAATATGTTGGAGATCCTGACATTGGGTGGTATGGAATTACACCGTGCAATTCGTATGCTGGTGCCACCTGCCTGGCAAAATGTGGAAAACATGGATGCCGATTTACGTGCATTCTATGAATACAACTCCATGCATATCGAGCCCTGGGATGGTCCCGCCGGTTTGGTAATTACCGATGGTCGTTATGCAGTTTGTACTCTTGACCGTAACGGTTTGCGTCCGTCACGTTGGGTTATCACCAAGGATGACATCATCACTGTGGCATCCGAAGTTGGTGTATATGCTTATGATCCGGCTGATGTAGTGGCCAAGGGGCGTCTTGGTCCGGGTCAAATTATGTCAATCGATACCCTGACCGGTACCTTGCATAACACGCAAGATGTCGATAACCAACTCAAAGCCAGTAAACCCTATAAACAATGGTTGAAAGAGCGTGCCTTGCGTATCGAATCGACTTTGGCTGCCGATGCCAAAGAGAATGGTATTGCGCCGATTGAAATCAAAACTTACATGAAAATGTTCCAGGTGAGTTTTGAAGAGCGGGATCAATTGTTGAGGCCCCTGGCCGAAGGTGGTCAGGAAGCCGTTGGCTCTATGGGTGATGACACCCCTATGGCGGTGTTATCGCGTCAACAGCGCTCGCTTTACGATTATTTCCGCCAGCAATTTGCACAAGTCACCAACCCGCCAATCGACCCCTTGCGCGAAGCAATTGTGATGTCATTGGAAACCTGTTTGGGCCGTGAATTGCCGGTTTACGATGAAACTGCAGAACATGCGGATCGCGTGATTTTAAGTTCTCCGGTATTGTCGCCTTCAAAATTCCGTGCTTTGTGTGAATTGAATCGTCCTGGTTATGAGCAAGATTTTTTTGGTTTGAACTACGATCCAAAAGTCAGTTCTTTGCAAACCGCACTGAAAAAACTTTGTGTGGATGTAGAAGCTTCCGTACGCTCAGGCAAAGTGCTGATCATGCTTAGCGACAACAAATTGCAACCGGGTTTGATTCCAATTCAAGCTTTATTGGCAGTGGGTGCAGTACATCAACACTTGACCAATGTGGGTTTGCGTTGTGAAGCTAACCTGATTGTTGAGACGGCTTCTGCGAGAGATCCGCATCAAATTGCTGCATTGATAGGTTATGGCGCAACAGCTGTTTATCCTTATCTTAGCTATCACGTTCTCAATCATATGATCGAGTCGGGTGAGTTGTTGGTGGATGTGGATTACGCCTACAAAAATTATCGTAAAGGGCTTGATAAGGGGCTGTTAAAAATCCTCTCGAAAATGGGGATTTCAACGGTAGTTTCTTACCGCGGTGCACAATTGTTTGAGGCCATAGGTCTGTCTGAAGACGTGATCAATATGTGCTTCGAAAGCACACCATCCCGCATTGGCGGTGCACGATTCGAAGATTTGCAGAACGATCAGGAAATCATTGCGCAAACAGCATGGCTTGATCGCAAGCCAATCGCCCAGGGTGGGTTACTGAAATATGTCCACAATTCCGAATACCATGCGTTTAATCCGGATGTAGTGCAAACTCTGCAAAAAGCAGTACAAACCGGAGACTTCAAAGTCTGGCACGAGTATGCGGATCTGGTGAACAAGCGTCCTGTCTCCATGTTGCGTGACTTGTTGGGTTTGCATGAAGAATCCTGCAAACCCGTCCCTTTATCAGAAGTGGAACCTATAGAAGCCATTATCAAACGTTTTGATTCTGCGGGTATGTCTCTGGGTGCGTTATCACCAGAAGCGCACGAAGCACTTGCTGAAGCTATGAACCGTTTGGGGGGGCGTTCCAACTCGGGTGAGGGTGGTGAAGATCCGGCGCGTTATGGAACCATCAAAACCTCGAAAATCAAACAAGTGGCCTCAGGTCGTTTTGGTGTAACACCAGCCTATTTGGTGAATGCCGAAGTGCTGCAAATTAAAGTCGCCCAGGGTGCAAAACCCGGTGAAGGTGGCCAGTTGCCAGGTGGTAAAGTGAATGAACTGATTGCGCGTTTGCGTTATTCGGTTCCCGGTGTCACTTTAATTTCGCCGCCGCCGCATCACGATATTTATTCAATCGAAGATTTGGCTCAACTGATTTACGACTTGAAACAAGTGAATCCTGATGCATTGGTGTCGGTGAAATTGGTGTCGCGTCCTGGTGTAGGCACAATCGCGGCTGGTGTGGCGAAAGCTTATGCCGATTTGATTACCATTTCCGGTTATGACGGTGGTACTGCAGCCAGCCCATTAACCTCTATCAAATACGCAGGTTCGCCATGGGAGTTGGGTTTGTCAGAAACGCATCAAACCCTGCGTGCAAATGATTTGCGTAACAAAGTTCGTGTACAAACGGATGGTGGTTTGAAAACAGGTTTGGACGTAGTCAAGGCAGCCATGTTGGGTGCTGAAAGCTTCGGTTTTGGTACTGGTCCAATGGTGGCACTCGGCTGTAAATACCTGCGTATCTGTCATCTGAACAACTGTGCGACCGGTGTGGCTACCCAACAAGATAAACTTCGCAAAGACCATTACATAGGCACTGTCGAAATGGCCATGAATTTCTTCAAATTCATGGCTGAAGAAACCCGTGAGTGGATGGCACGTTTGGGTGTTCGTACTTTGGGTGAATTGGTAGGTCGTGTTGATTTGCTGAAATTGCTTGAAGGTGAAACTGACAAGCAAAAACAACTGGATTTAAGCCCGATTATCTACACCGACGATTATCTGGCAACCAAGCCGCAACTCTGTTCTGTCTCCAGAAATGAGCCTTTCGACAAGGGTGAAACGGCTGAAGCTATAGTGCGTCAATTATTGCCTGCGATTGAGGCCAAAACCGGTGGTGAGTTTGCATTCCGCATCACCAATTGTGACCGCTCAATCGGCGCACGTATCAGTGGTGAAATTGCCAAACGTTATGGCAACCAGGGTATGGCTGATAAGCCCATCAAACTCAAATTGACCGGAATTGCCGGCCAAAGTTTTGGTGTTTGGAACGCCGGTGGTTTGGATATGTATCTGGAAGGTGATGCCAACGACTACGTCGGTAAAGGTATGGCAGGTGGAAAACTGGTGTTACGTCCGCCACGCAGTTCATCTTTCAAAACCAATGTCACCAGTATCATGGGTAATACCTGTCTGTATGGTGCAACGGGCGGTAAATTATTTGCGGCAGGTACGGCAGGTGAGCGTTGCGGTGTGCGTAACTCGGGCGCCCATGTGGTGGTTGAAGGCGCTGGTGACCATTGTTGTGAATATATGACCGGTGGTGTTGTCACTGTGCTGGGTCCAACCGGTGTCAACTTCGGTGCGGGTATGACCGGTGGTTTTGCCTATGTGTTGGATGAAGCCAATAATTTTGTGGACAAATACAACCACGAGTTGGTTGATATACACCGCATTAATACTGAAGCATTGGAAGCTCATCGCAACCATTTGCGCGGTGTAATAGAAGAGTTTGTTCGTGAAACCGAAAGCGTGTGGGGACAGCATATTTTGTCCAACTTTGATGACTTTATCCGTAAGTTCTGGCTGGTCAAACCCAAGGCTGCGGCTATAGGTGGTTTGTTGGTCAGTTTCCGTAAGCGCGGCGAGTAAGAGAGGCATTATCATGGCACGTTTAAACAATGACTTTCAGTTTCTCGATGTGGGTCGTCAGGATCCCGCCAAGAAAGATATGGACACTCGCAAACACAAGTTTGTCGAGATTTATCAACCCTTCGCCAAAGAAGAAGTTGAAAACCAGTCGCATCGTTGTCTCGCTTGCGGCAACCCTTATTGCGAGTGGAAATGTCCGGTACACAATTTCATCCCCAATTGGCTGAAATTAATTTCTGAAGGCAACATTTTTGAGGCCGCAGAGTTAAGTCATCAAACCAATTCATTGCCGGAAGTCTGTGGCCGCGTTTGCCCGCAAGATCGTCTCTGCGAGGGCGCTTGTACCTTGAATGACGGTTTTGGTGCGGTCACTATTGGTAATGCCGAAAAATATATTACCGATACCGCTTTCGCCATGGGCTGGAAGCCAGACATGTCCAAAGTGGTTTGGACCAACAAAAAAGTCGCCGTGATTGGTGCTGGCCCTGCCGGAATTGGTTGTGCAGATGTGTTGGTGCGCAATGGCGTTAAACCGGTTGTATTTGATAAATATCCTGAAATCGGCGGCCTGCTGACTTTTGGTATTCCCGAATTCAAACTCGAAAAATCGGTGATGAGTCGTCGTCGTAAAATCTTCGAAGAAATGGGTATCGAATTCCGCCTGAACACCGAAGTAGGTAAAGACGTCACCATGGAAGAATTGCTGCGCGATTACGACGCGGTTTTCATGGGTATGGGCACTTACACTTATATGAAAGGCGGTTTCCCCGGAGAAGATTTGCCCGGTGTTTATGACGCGCTGCCATTCCTGGTTGCCAACGTGAATCGCAATTTGGGATTCGAAAAAAATC
>CAMLML010000077.1 GCA_946481095.1 uncultured Cellvibrio sp. | reverse complement strand
CCGGCAGATGGTGGAAGGCCACCTTATGAGATCTGGTGCAAAGCTATTGCATCAGGACTATTTAAAGAACAACCTTTAATCAACACTTTGGGTATTTTACGCCGTCAATAATGATTCGCAGATGCTCTACGCTCCACTGCACCGGGAGTGATTGAAAATTAAAAAATTTCAGGAATATTTATGAATTTGTTTTCGAATTTACCGCTCAGCGAATCCATGCTCGCGAATCTGGATTCACTTGAATACAAAGAAATGACGCCCATACAAGCGCAAAGTTTGCCATTCATATTGCAAGGGGTCGATATTATTGGCAAAGCCAAAACAGGCAGTGGAAAAACGGCTGCATTTGCGATTGGCTTATTGCATCAATTGCAAACCGATGTTTATCACACACAGGCATTGGTGCTGTGTCCAACACGTGAATTGGCCGATCAGGTTGCCAAAGAAATCCGGCGTTTGGCACGCATGATTCCCAATATCAAAGTGCTGACACTTTGTGGTGGCGTTTCAATTGGACCGCAGCTTGCGTCACTGGAGCGTGGTGCACACATAGTAGTCGGCACGCCGGGACGATTGGTTGATCACTTGCGGAAAAATTCATTGCAACTGAATCAAATAAAACAACTGGTGCTCGACGAAGCAGACCGCATGTTGGATATGGGTTTTGCGGAAGATATAGATCAAATTATTGCCGCTTGCCCTGCAGAAAAGCAAACGCTGTTATTTTCAGCAACTTACCCAAAAGATATTGAAGCCATCAGCAGGCGCTGCCAAAAAAATCCGGAAATGGTCAGCGTTGAAACTCACGAAACCAATCTGGCAATTTCGCAAGAATTTTTTGAAGTTTTATCAAACGATTCCAAATTAAATGGATTGATGAGCCTTCTCGCTGAATACAAACCCAAATCCAGCATAGTGTTTTGTAATACCAAACAAACCTGTAATCAAGTGTTTGAATTTTTACAAGAACAAGCTGTTTCTTCAGTAGCACTGCACGGCGACCTCGAACAAAAGCAACGCGATCAAGTGCTTATACGTTTTGCCAATCGCAGTGTTTCCGTCTTGATTGCAACAGATCTTGCTGCTCGCGGCCTGGATATTAAACAACTGGATGCTGTCATCAATTTTGATCTGGCGCGCGACAGCGAAGTGCATGTGCATCGTATTGGCCGAACGGGTCGTGCGGGTGAAACCGGTATTGCATTGAGCTTAATTGCACCGCAGGATTTAACTGCGCTCAATCGACTGGAAAATTTTGTTGCCGCAAAAATTGAACTGAAATCTTTACCGTCATACAACACTTCAGTCAAGATTGAACCTGAAATGATAACCTTGAACATAGATGGCGGAAAAAAAGATAAATTACGCGCAGGAGACATTCTGGGTGCATTAACCAAAGACGCTGGTATTCCTGGCGAGAAAATTGGCAAGATCGATATTTTTGATTTCGCTGCTTACGTTGCAGTTGATAAATCCTTTGCGCAAAAGGCGCTGAAGCAATTGCAAACCAAACCATTAAAAGGTCGTCAATTTAGAGCTCGAAAGCTATAGCGCAGCAGACAAATATTTTTCAATATCAATTTCATCCTGTTGTTCAGGTAATAAATATTTCTCTGCGTAACGTTTATAAATCCCCGAGCGCAAAAATAATTCAAAGACGTTGGGATCAACATGTTGATCGAGTACCATTTTATAAAGAATATCAATTGAAGCACTAACGGACTTGGCTTTCTTATAAGGTCTATCCGAAGCAGTTAATGCCTCAAAAATATCAGCCAGCACCATAATTCTTTCAGGGATAGAAAGATCAGCTGCCATCAGCTTACGTGGATATCCCGTACCCTTTAAGGTTTCATGATGAGTAGAGGCATAACGCGGCACTTTTTTAAGTGATGCCGGAAAAGGTAATTTTTCCAGCATACGAATAGTGCCAATGATATGTTCGTTTATTTTAAATCTGTCTTCTGCAGATAAAGTGCCGCGCGCAATGGATAAATTATAAATTTCACCCAAATTATAAAGATTGTCCGGCACATCCATACGAATGCCAAAAGCAGGATCAAATTTTACAGGGCGATGATGATGAATAATATGTTCAGGTTTATTTGCCAGCAGCTGCTCCCATGCAGGTAATTGTGCAGGCAATTCTTTTTTAACCCGTAACTCTTCAACGGGTGACAGCCCCAATCGATCATCAAAATGACGGAGCCAAGGTGTTTTGGATAATTCATTCAACTGTAGCAGATCTTCCTCTTTTACAAATTCGCCGCCAATATTGAGCCTGGCAATAAATGCAAAATCATTCTGGAGTTGTTGTTGTCGTTCAGCCAACTTCGCATCCAGTTTTTCTTTAGAATCTGCTGTTGTTTGTAATGATTGAAGATAATCAATTTCTGCATCACGCCAAAGAACTTCAAAACGTAAACGCACCTCATGAATACGATTGTAAATAGTTTCCAGCTTACTGCCTTTATCAACAATATGTTCCGGTACAATGATTTTCCCGCAGTCATGCAGCCAGGCGCCTATTTTAAATTCACGATATTCATCCTCATTTTTGAAAGAAAAATCTTTAAAAGGCGGCAAATCACTGGAGACAGCTTCATCAACCAACATAATTGCCAGATCAGGCACTCGCTCACAGTGCCCGCCCGTATACGGCGATTTTTCATCAATCGCCTCTGCAATTAATTGAATAAACGCATCGAGTAAATCACGCTGTTCTTGCTCATATGTTTCAATTGACCTGGCCATTTTTTCCATCGCATAAGCCAGCTCGTCAATCTCCTTTACACGACTGGGTATGAAAGTAATTTCACTATAACGACGCTCCCTGACTTTCACACTATTTTCCGCTAATTGATGGATAGGGCGAACAATAGGATTGGCATAAACCCAGGATATCGGCAGCAACAAAACCAGACACAATAATGTCAGCCACAGTGATGACCTTACTCTTTCCAAAGCTTTACCTAAAACACCTTCCACTGGAATTATAGCTGCGAAATAATCCGTGTCAGGGTTGTCGGGTTGCAGTTTGCTGATATAAACAAAATGCGGAACATGATTCAAATCCAGCGACAATAATTTATTAAGCTTTTGATCATAACGCGTAGCATCAACCAATATTTCGTAAGGTACAGTTGCGAAGTTTGCCGGGATTTGTGCAATGCCTTTTGAACTTAACCATTTTTGGGTGAGATGATTTTTTTGAGTATCCGTGAGTGCTGCAATCGCTTTATCGATTAATTGTCCAAGCTCTGTTAATTCATGCCTGAGCAGCAATCGAAATTCTTTTGATAATTCTGCATCACCAATATGCAGCTGGTTATTAAAATGTATGCCGCGAATAAAATATTGTTGCGCAACATAATGCAGTATAGGTGCTGCATCCACAGTGGCGGTGACTTTACCATCACGAACAGCTTCGAGTGCTGCCCGGGTTGAATCCACTTCAATGATTTGAATATCCGGAAAGGCTTTTTTAATGGGATTAATGCTGGACCAACCTTTAGGGATTGCCAATGTTTTTCCTCGCAATTCTTCCAAACTGGCAATTACTGAATCACCTTCACGAGTAACCAACCCCATTTCAATTTTTAAAACAGGCTGGCTGAGAAAACCTCGCTGGCGATTGCTGACTGTACTGGTAACAGGATGAATGATATCGACATTTCCTTGTTCAAATTTATCAACAATCTGTTTCCATTCATAACCATTAATAAATTCAAACTCCAAACCTAACTGCCGGGCAACGACACGAATCATGTCTATTGCATATCCCCTCGGCTGACCTTCCACTGCAAAATCTATGGGTGCCCAATCAAGTTGATTGGAAATTTTAATTCGGCCCAAACTATTTATATAGGCACGCTCTTCAGACGATAAATTTAATGGTGTGACATCCGGCAAATCATGATCATCAACCGGAATTAAATTGGAACCCAGCATTTCGCCTGTAGGACGATAAACATAAATTTCACTGGCATTTTCCGGCATTCTATTTTGTAAATAATAAGAAAAAGATTTCAGTGCTATATCAATACCTAACACCACATTTGATCCAGGCAATTTGATCGAATAGGTTTTTCCGGGAATTTGTGAATACTGAAAAATATAAGGTTTTGATTTACGGACTGTACCTTCAACAGCTTCAATAAACCATTGTCGCTCTCGTACATCATATTGACTTATTTCAACACGAAAATCGCGCTCGTTGAATTTATCATCCAGAAATCGCAATTCGCGTATACGCTTCCCATCTTGTAGTCGCACACGATTAGCGATCCAACGGTCTTTTGTTAACGCTTGAAATTGTGCTCGACGATCAACACCATTTTCTTCCAAATTAATCAATTCATAAAAATCACCGTTGGGAAATCCGGCATAGACACTGTAATAAATTGGATTATTGCGCATAGTCTGGGCAAATAAAGCCCGCATACTGCGGAATTCATTTTGATCATCAACAAGGTTCGGGTAGTGCGCCAAAATGGAAACCACCTGAACTGCTCGAGTATCTACGCTTTCAATAAATCCACTGGTATTTTGCGCAGCCGATTGGTAATTGTTGAGGGCATTTTCCACTGCCATTTCACGACTGAAGTGGTATTGCAAACTGATGGCAACAGTGGCTGTTATCAATGTTGCCAAAAAAACTACTGCAACAGCCCTTGTCCGAATAGACAATCCCGGTAAAAAACCTGGCGCATTTTTCATAAAAAATTCCCTCAGATGACACATAAAGCATAGCAAGCTTGCGATGAACTGCCCGGTTAATAATGCAGGTGTCTGCGACTACAGAGAAAGGCTTATCTAATAGAAAAGCATAAGCACATAAACAATTAATCTTTTTAAAAAACTGAAATTAGTTTTAGTCTGCGCTGCAAAATGTCTTCGGAAAAATACCATGTCTGCAGAAAACGCTTCCAAACTGTCTCACTGGCTGGATCTTTATCCCAGCTTGATAGTTCCCGGATTACGAAACAGTGATGAGTATCATTGGCAAAGCCTTTGGCAATCGCGCTTGCCTAACAGCAAACGAGTTGAATTAAGTGATTGGGCTACACCGAGCCTGGCCAATTGGAAAGCCGGTATTCATGAACAACTGAACAATATAAATAAACCGACGATATTGATTGCCCACAGTTTTGGGGCTTTGGCGAGCGTGAGTTATGCAGCAGACTTTCCTGAAAAAGTGGCAGCATTATTTTTAGTGGCGCCAGCAGATCCTGATAAATTTTCTATAAGCGCACAATTACCCGGCTCATCTTTAAACAAGCCTGCAAAATTAATTGCCAGCAGTAACGATCCGTGGCTGCTCGATAGCAAAGCTGCTTATCTGGCATTGCAATGGGGTACAGATTTTTTGCGTCTGAAAGATCTTGGCCATATCAACAGTGATTCAAATTTGGGATTTTGGCCGGAGGGTTTGGCGGAATTGCAGCAACTAATTCGCCATCTGCATCAGCGACAGAAAAAAACGCCTGTCGCTGCTTAACAATACAAAAGTGTTGATCAAGCCGATCTGTCATCCGTCTTATTCAAACGTTTTGCCATGTCATCGGTCGCACGTACCAATGCATCGACAATACCGGGTTCGCGCGATGCGTGGCCTGCTTCGCGGATAATCTGCAATTCTGAATTGGGCCATAGCTTGTGCAAGGCATAAGCGTTATCCAACGGACAAATAACATCGTAACGACCATGCACAATAACGCCGGGAATATTGGCGAGTTTGTGTGCATCCCGCAAAATTTGATTGGGTTCCAGAAACACATTGTTCACGAAATAGTGTGACTCGATTCTAGCCAGTGCAAGTGCGCGATGAGGTTCGGTAAATGAATCCACCAGGTCAGGGCAAGGTTTCAGCGTTGCCGTTTTGCCTTCCCATCCGGACCAATTTTTTGCTGCAGACATTTGCAGTATCTGATTTTCGCCGATCAATTGTTTGTAGTAAGCGCTGATCATATCACTGCGCTCGTCTTCCGGAATTTGATGTGCAAACTCTTCCCAAAAATCAGGAAATAACCGATTTGCACCCTCTTGATAAAACCACAATAAATCTTCGCGCCGACACAGAAAAATTCCGCGCAAAATCAAACCCAGAACACGCTCGGGATAGGTTTCTGCATAAACCAGACTGAGTGTTGACCCCCAGGAACCACCAAATAATACCCATTGATCCACACCCAAATGCTGGCGGATTTTTTCCATATCCGCGATCAGATCATGCGTTGTATTATTTTCCAATTCCGCATGTGGCAGTGAGCGTCCGGCACCGCGTTGATCAAATAAAATAATGCGATATTTTTCCGGATCGAAAAAACGACGGTCATACTTTCCACAGCCACCCCCCGGCCCGCCGTGTACAAATAAAACCGGAATTCCGTTGGGATTACCTGACTCATCAATATAAAGTTGATGAACATCATCAACCGCTAACATATGACGTTGATAAGGTTTTATTTCTGGATAAAAACTATACATAGACTCGCCTTGTCGAACTGGGAAATGTTGTTTAAAGGTAGCACATCCATTGGCAAATCACCTGCTCACTGACAGCTTTTGTCAGTGGAAACAGGTAAATTGTTCGCATTAATTCATATGGGATTAAAACCATGCTACGCGCCGAACGACTTTTTCAACTCACTACCCTGTTAAGAAATCGACGGACTGTATTAACCGCCAAACAATTAAGCGATCACCTCGGGGTTTCCGAACGTACAATTTATCGCGACATGCAATCACTTAGCTTGTCGGGGGTTCCCATCGAGGGGGAAGCCGGTGTTGGTTATCGTTTGTCGCGGCATTATCAATTACCTCCCTTGATGTTTGATCGTCATGAAGTTGAAGCCCTGCTTTTGGGCGCACGAATGGTGAATGGTTGGGGCGATCAGGAAATGGCGCGCTATGCCAAACAAGCTATGCAAAAAATTCTTGCTGTATTGCCAGATAATTTGCGGCATCACGATGAAAATTTGCCCTTGTTAGTGCTACAAATGGATGAGGTACAAAATTTTTATACCGCACACAGTCAAGCGCTGCGCGCCGCCATTCGTTCACATCAACAAGTAGAAATTGATTACCAACGTGCAGATAACGAAAATTCAACACGCATTATAGAACCCCTGGGATTAATATTTTGGGGCAAAGTATGGACGCTTGTGGCCTGGTGCCAACTCCGCAATGAATACCGCACCTTTCGTCTGGACCGTATCCAGTATTTGCGTATGCTGGATCAGGGATTTGAAACTCACGAAGGCAAATCCCTGAAACATTATTTACAACTGGTTGAGCAAGCCTGCGAAAATCATCAACTTAACACTCCTTAAGTTGCAGTGCGAAGATCCGCTGTTTAGTCTTGAATCCCGTTCAAAATCTGCAGGCATCACTTATGAAATATTTTCCATCTTGTTTGTTGGGCTGGGTTATTTTGGCTACAACAACCCAGGCCCTTGAGGTGAAGACTGAACGTTACACATTGGATATAGAGCCTGTCGCCACTGGATTGCAAAATCCCTGGGGATTGGCGGTGATGCCTGATGGTAATTTTTTGGTAACCGAGCGTACGGGCACTATGCGAATAGTGACGGATTCAGGAAAAATCGGTGAACCGATTAGCGGTTTGCCCAAAATTGAAGTGCGAGGGCAAGGCGGATTATTGGATGTTGTATTGGCACCGGATTTCGCAACCAGCAACAAAATTTATTTCAGTTACACAGAACCGGGGGAGGGTGGCAATAGCACGGCTGTCAGTTACGGAATATTAAAAAATAATCGATTGGAAAATGTCACTCGTGTATTCAGTCAGAAACCCAAAGTGAATAGCGGTGCCCATTTTGGTTCACGTTTAATTTGGCGAAAAGATGGCACTTTATTTATCACACTGGGCGATCGATATGAGCGCAAAGATGAAGCACAAACATTAAATACCCATCATGGAAAAGTCGTCCGAATTAATGCCGATGGCTCGGTACCAAAAGACAATCCTTTTATTAATACACCAAATGCTTTACCGGAAATCTGGTCTTACGGTCATCGCAATATGCAAGGCGCAGCTTTGCATCCAGTCACTGGCGAATTATGGACTGGCGAGCACGGCCCACAGGGTGGCGATGAAATCAATCTTGATTTGCCCGGAAAAAACTATGGATGGCCAGTGATTACTTACGGTGAAAATTATGGCGGTGGAAAAATTGGTGATGGGTTGCTAACCAAAACCGGAATGGAGCAGCCACTGCATTATTGGGTTCCGTCCATAGCCACTGCCGGATTTATTTTTTATACCGGCGATGAATTTCCGGAATGGAAGAATAATATTATTTTGACTTCTTTGGCCGGAAAAACGTTAGTGCGACTGGTCACCGATGGCAATAAAATTATTCGCGAGGAAAGATTATTCAGCAAAGAAATTAACCAGCGTATCCGCTCAGTCGTGCAAGCAAAAGATGGAACACTCTATTTCATTACCGATGAAGCCAGGGGCGGCATTTATCATATCGAACGCGATTGATTTTTTACTTTTATATGTATTTATTTGTTTACGGCACCTTGCGTAAAACGCCTTCGGCTCGCGGCAACAACGATGCACATCAACGCTTGCTTTCACAAGCCAGTTATTGTGGTACTGCATGGATACAAGGGCAGTTGGTGTCGCTCGGTGCCTATCCTGCTTTGATATTGAATGACCACGCAGAGGCGCGAGTCAAAGGCGAAATTTTTAAAATCGCAGAAAAAGATTTACAACAACTGGATGCTTACGAAGAGGTAGATCCTCATTCAAATCATAACGAATATCAACGCATACAAAAAGAAATCATTGCCGATTGCGGAAATGCCTATTCTGTCTGGGTGTATGTTCTAAATAATAATTCGGGCAATTACGAGGTGATTGAATCGGGGGATTGGTGCGCGTAAAGTAAGCACGCAGCGGTATAAAATGCCACGTGCTTATCGAGCTTTATTGTGCGGCTGCAGCAGGAGCTTCTTCTGTTTCAGCAGGAGTCTCAACCGGTGCAGGAGCAGCATCACGGCTATACACTATTTTATTAGTGCCACCATCACAACTACCTACTACTTTTTGATCACCCACGTCAGCATTGGCAACAATCGTCAGGCTGTAATTCTTAACACCTTTCGCATCCAACTTATCAGCAATTTCATTTTTTAATTCGCCGCAGGGCTTAAACGCAAATGCATTTAAAGACAAGGCGAACAATCCAACCATCAGTAACACTTGTTTCATATTAATCTCCTGATCAATGAGCTAAATTAATTTTTTATAGACGTTTTAAACTTTTTCGAAACACAGGCCAGTGATGTAAACACAACATGGGCACCAAGCCTTAATGCAGGACAAGTATTCAAACAGCATGCAGAATCTAGTGGAATCACGAGGGAAAGTCTATCTCCCACCCGGGATAATGTTAACTATGGCGTAAGCTGATCAGTAACGATATATTGCCTGGGCCAATCGACATAACCAATACGAACCCTATGCCAAGATATACCGCCCTGAGTGAGAACCCTGACACAGATTTTCACCAACCCTCAACCAAACCCCAAACCGGAATTCTATTAGTGAATCTGGGGACACCTGATGATCCTTCTACCTCTGCGGTACGACGATATTTGGCAGAATTTTTATCTGATCCACGTGTTATTGAGGTACCGCGTTTTATTTGGTGGTGCATTTTGCATGGCGTAATTTTGCGAATTCGCCCAAAGCGATCAGCCGCACTCTACAAATCAGTCTGGACAGCCGAAGGCTCGCCCTTGATGGTGATATCCAAACGTCAGACTGCGGCAATTCAAGCTGCATTGGGCGAAAAAGTTTCAGTTAAATTGGCCATGCGTTATGGCAATCCCTCAATTAAATCTGTGCTGGATGAATTCCAACAAGGCGCCATACGGAAAATTATTGTATTGCCTCTCTATCCACAATATGCAGGACCAACAACCGGCTCAACTTTTGATGCGATTGCAGATGCCTTGAAAAAATGGCGCTGGGTACCCGAGTTGCATTTTATCAATCAATATTGTGATAAACCTTTGTATGTTGAAGCGCTCGCGAATTCAGTGCGTGATTATTTGGATACTCACGAAAAACCACAAAAAATTATTTTTTCCTATCACGGAATTCCCAAGCGTTATTTAATTTCCGGTGACCCCTATTATTGCTTCTGCCAAAAAACCACACGCCTGGTACAAGAAAAATTAGGTTTGAATAAAGACGACTGCATCACCAGTTTTCAGTCACGCGTCGGTCGCGAAGAATGGTTAAAACCCTATACCGATGAATTGCTGGCAGAATTACCTTCCAACAATATTAAAAAAATCGCGATACTTTCTCCCGCATTCAGCGCAGATTGTTTGGAGACTTTGGAAGAGCTCGCTGTTGAAAATCGGCACAATTTTCTTAGCGCCGGTGGTGAGGCTTATGATTACATTCCAGCATTGAACGATAGGCCGGATCATATAAAAGCCTTGGTTGAATTGATCAAAGAGCAGCTTTGACGTAGGTTGGAAGAGCGAAGCGACTTCCAACATTTGATTCCGAATCGAAATAATTTGTCGGAAGTCGCTTCGCTCTTCCAACCCACGAATTAACATCTGATTTTTTACATCGCCTGCAAAATATTTTTCTTTTTTCTCGCATCAATAATTGAAACCAGTTTGCATGATGCACAATCGGTCGAAGCCATTTTTTTAATGGCGTCTTCATTAAATCCGAAATACCAGCGCAGGGATTTTTTCTCGTCTATGTACAGGCCCAGTTGCACATAGGTGCCGTCGTCAAGATTTTCATCCACCAATTCACATTCGGTATTATTGGCTTTTTTGCATTCAGCAAGCGCGGTGGATTTGGCAACAGCCAGATCATCATGCCCCATTGAGATCGCCAATTTTTCCTTGGCTTGGGATTTTTTAGGCCAAGCCATGGCAAGGTATCCCCTTACGCGCATAACCGGCGAATCTACAACCGATTCGCGTGGTGTTTTTGCATCGAAGCTATTCAGCAAGCTGCATTTGTCGTTGGTTTTTTTGCAAGCATTTTTCATTTGTTTTTCGGCGTCGGATTTTGAAAAATCCACCGCCCAGGAAATCAAGCCAGTCGAGTTGTTAACAAATTGAATCAGGTGAGTGTTGCCTGTGGTTTGTGAAATATCACAATCAACACCCGTATCTTTTTTACAGCGATCCAACAATTGTTTTTTAGTGGCTTCAAAATTTTTACCACCAGTGACCAACCAGACTTTGCCTTGCCATTTTGAATCCACAGCAGCTTTCGGCCAGCCGACCATGCCATAACTGTAGGTTCCAAGGTTCCTGGGCGAATAATTATCCTGTGGAAGGTGAACCATAAAACGATCAACGGGTAACCATTCTGCCTCTACCGAAAACAAATGTTTTATAACGCAATTGGGGCGATTGCATTGCTTGAGAACATTTTTTTTGGATTTGTCTTTGTCTTCCCCCCAGGCAACGTAAAGAAAACCATCCGGCCCCTGGGCAACAGCGATGCTGCTGTTGTATCCGCTGCTGGCGATGGTGCAGCCCACACCCATATCCGCGCTGCAGGCGGCCAGTGCTGCAGCTTCGGCCTCTTTTCCTTCACTATGTTGCCAACTGGCCCAGACATCAGTCGCATCGGGATGCCAAACCACGGCCAGATGGTTGGAAACCCAACGGTGCGGCGTGGATTCCTGGTATTGAGGCTGCGCGGCTTCAGCACCCTGACGAATACCATCTTCCATAATTTGTCGCTCCTGGGCACGCTGTCTGGCCATATCTTCTTCATAGGAGGGCTGTGCGTAAGCCATTGATACCAAAGCGATTGAACCGACAAAAATCCAGTTAAGCAATTGCATGGCTTTGGATTTTACTGATGGCATTTGCAGGCTCCTTGTGATTAGTAATAAGGCCGAAACTAGCCTAAAACATCCAGTCTAGCTGTTAAATTTTGTCCTGAACAAAACCAACTTCAAATCTGTATAATCAGCGCTCCTTGCGATCTGGCATTGAAATTTTTTCAGTCAGCCCCCACTTCGATTTGACCATAGGAAGCTTATTCGTGAATTTTTTTGTTTTTATCGCCCAGGAGTGGATCCTGGTCAGTGTGTTGATTGTGCTGGTCTATTTTTATTACTGGCGTGAAAGAAGCAAAAGTGGTCTGCCACTCTCGGCGCATGAAACGACCTTGTTGTTAAACAAGGATGCAGCGCTGATTGTAGACTTACGCGAAGCAACTGATTTTCGTGCCGGGCATATAGTGAATTCACTGAATATCCCCTATAACAAAATCATTACGGATACTTCCGAACTGGCATCCCACAAAGACAAAATTTTAATTTTGGTGGACAAACTCGGGCAACATGCTGGCACTGTAGGACGCAAATTAGGTAAGGAAGGATTTCAAGTACGCCGCCTGAGTGGTGGGATTTCTGAATGGCAAGCACAAAACTTGCCCTTGTCCAAAGGTAAAAAATCCTGACGGAATTATCATGCCGCGAATTATTATGTACACCACTGCAATTTGTCCTTATTGCAACAATGCAAAAAAATTGTTGCAGCAAAAAGGCGTAACCTGGGAAGAAATTCGTGTAGACACCCAACCGGGATTGCGTGAAGAAATGATGGAAAAAAGTGGCCAGCGTACCGTGCCACAAATTTGGATCGACGATTTTCATGTGGGTGGATTTACCGATCTCTGGGCTTTGGACAAAGCAGGAAAATTGGATCCACTACTGAAAGCAAAATAAAAATCTACCTAAACGAGAAAGATATGACTGAAGAAAAAAATCCGGCATTTGCCATTCAACGTATTTATTTGAAAGATATTTCGTTTGAAACCCCTATGGGTCTGGAAGCATTCACCAAAGCATTTAAACCCGCCATTCAACAGGATATGAACATTCAGGTTGCACAAGCAGGTGATGATGTATTTGAAGTGGTGTTGTTATTAACGATTACTGCCCGCATGGACAACCGCGCTGTATTTCTGGTTGAAATCAAACAGGCCGGATTATTCAGCATTTCCGGTTTTGAAGGCTCGCAATTGTCCCACATGATTCACTCTGCTTGCCCGCACATTTTATTTCCCTATGCCCGCGAAGCCATTGATAGCATTTTAATTCGCGGCGGATTCCCACCGCTGATGTTGGCTCCGATTAATTTTGATGCCGTTTTTGCACAGGCAATAGAAGCAGCCAGAGCCCAGCAAGCAACTGATTCCCCCGAAGCTGTCAACTAAGCTATTAAGCTTTAATCATGATGCTGGATCAAACGCAGATAAATTCTCTGGTAAAAAAATTACCGGATCTGCGTTTCGATCAGCGAGATTCAATGTGGCTGGATGATCAGGATTTACAGGCCTATCTGAATTTTTATCAGCTACAGTTCGATCACGCTGTTGCCAATTTACAGCACGGATTCGGTGCAATTAATTCCCACGGGTTTCGCATAGCAACCCATTACTGGCTGCCACAAAACCCCAAAGGCACGCTATTAATCATGCACGGCTATTACGACCACACAGGTTTATTTGGTAATGCCATTCGTCTTGGTCTGGAGCAAAATCTTGCCGTGCTGATTTTTGATTTGCCGGGGCATGGCTTAAGCAGTGGCGAAAAAATTTCCATCGATTCCTTTAATCGCTATGCCGATGTGCTGAATGATATTTTATCAATAGCACACCCTCACTTGCCGTCGCCTTTTTTTGCCTGGGGGCAAAGTACTGGCGCAGCGATTTTATTAAATCATTTATGGCGCTATGAAACACAATCCCTTGCGCCTGTTATTTTCAACAAACGTGTTTTATTTGCACCCTTGATACTGCCGCGCGATTGGTTTAACAAAGGGCGCTGGCTTTACAGATTGATACATAAATTTGTCAGACGCATTCCTCGCAAGCCATCCGAAAATTCTCACGATAAAATTTTTTTGCATTTTGTTGATCATCAAGATCCTCTGCAAACGCGTTATTTGTCTGTGACCTGGGTAGGCGCCATGAAAGCCTGGAGCAAACAATGCAAGGAATTTACACCACTGCCAACAAAAATCTATATAGTCCAGGGCTCCGGTGATCGCACAGTGGACTGGCAATACAATCTACAAGAATTACAACGCCTGTTACCCCAAGCTCGCATAGAGATAATCGCTGATGCAGGTCATCAGCTGATTAACGAAATTCCGATGTATCGCGATGTAGCATTTAATAAAGTAAAAGAATATTTATTTTCTTCCCATTAAGGAGACAAAATTGCAACGCACATTCAAAGACTATTTACTGGTTCTGCTAAAAGGATTATGCATGGGGGCTGCCGATGTGGTGCCCGGAGTATCAGGCGGAACCATTGCGTTTATCACCGGCATTTATGATGAGTGGTTAAGTTCACTCAAAAAATGCACTCCGGCCGTGTTGTTGATGATCAAGCGCGAGGGCATCAAAAAAACCTGGGAATATATCAACGGTAATTTCTTGGTTGCGCTTTTCGGCGGAATTTTAATTAGTTTAAAAACCTTTGCTGCCATTGTGTTGATTGCAATGGATAGCTACCCAATAATGGTCTGGGCATTTTTTTCCGGGCTGGTCGCTGCATCTATTTTTCAATTGGTTCGCGTGCAACGCGGCTGGGGAGTAATTGAAATTATGGGTTTGCTATTGGGAATTGCTTTTATTTTGGCTATTTCTTACATGGCTCCCTCGCAATTACCCGGACACGGCTGGATTTTATTTTTAGGTGGCTTTGTTGCCATTTGCGCAATGATCCTGCCCGGAATTTCCGGCAGTTTTATTTTATTACTGGTTGGACTCTACCCTGTTTTTCTGCAAGCAATTCATCATCTGGAAATTGTCAAATTATTATGGTTTGGCGCGGGTTGCATTACCGGCCTGATAGTCTTCTCCCGTTTTCTACATTGGCTGCTTAATGCTTATCACTCACAAACCCTTGCGGTATTAATCGGTTTTTTGATCGGTTCACTCAGCGTTACCTGGCCCTGGAAACAAGCACTGTTAACCACAGTAGACAGCCACGGCAGAACGGTTGTCTTGCAACAGGAAAATATAAACCCGCTGAATTATTTCGCAGTAACCGGATCAGAACCCACGATTATGTTGGCGATTGTGTGGGCATTAATAGGTGTGGGGTTAGTAGCAGGAGTGGAATTGACAGCAAATTGGTTGAAGAGAACAAAATCAATTTAAGTTAAAACAATAAAGCCCTCATTCGAGGGCTTTATTGTTAAATGGTTCGAGCATCTACTTTAACCACCAATAATTGATTGTTTTCTTTTTTAAACACTGTTGTCCCTCGCGACTTAACTTTGAAATATTGATTGCCCATTGCCATGGACTCCGTTATTTCATAGGTCAATATAGCTCTGTCAGTTTCAAAATCGAATTTTTCGCTTTCGATTCGAAAACTATAATTTTTAATAAAATTCCATGAGCCTTTTAAGTACTGAAAATATTTTGGTTTGTCGAAAGACATTTCCTGATAAGAGCTGCCGTTAAACACTCTAAGATTAATCACTACACTATCGCTATAGTATTTGCTTAATGTATCAACATCTTTTAGCTTTACGGCTCGCTCCATCTTGCTCATCACGTCACGAACGTCTGCTTCAGTAATATCACCTGCAATAGAAAAATTGGTCACGACCAACAACAAAGCGATCAACAAATATTTCATATATAACTCCATGAGTGAAAACCTCTGGCAAGGGGAATGCTTTTAAAACAACACTCGACAACGAATAGTGCCGGGAAT
The DNA here is from genome assembly GCA_946481095.1 of uncultured Cellvibrio sp. The sequence goes on along the minus strand of CAMLML010000077.1, from coordinate 6,472 downwards.
CGCTTTTAATTGTTCCAATGCTGACTCGCTGTACACACTGTTAATATCCACTACCACATAACCCACTTTGTCATTGGTTTGCAGGTATTGCGAAGAAATATTAATTTTGTTGTCAGAAAATATTTTGTTGATGGCAGACAAAATTCCCGGAACGTTGGCATGTACGTGTAATAAACGATGTGCATCTGGGTGACCGGGCAATGCCACTTCGGGGAAATTGACCGAACTGGTTGTCGTACCATTGTCGGAATATTTAATTAATTTTTCTGCCACTTCCACACCAATATTTTCCTGTGCTTCCATAGTGGATCCACCGATGTGTGGTGTCAAAATCACATTATCCAATCCGCGCAGGGGGCTGACGAATTCGTCGTCATTGGCTTTGGGTTCTTCAGGGAATACGTCAATTGCTGCACCGGATAAATGTTTGCTTTTGATGGCATTGGCCAAGGCATCAATGTCCACAACGGTACCGCGCGATGCATTTAATAAAATCGCACCTTTTTTCATCAAGCCAATTTCGCGTGCGCCAATCATATCTTGTGTAGATGCTGTTTCCGGCACATGCAAACTGACGATGTCAGAGGTTTTTAATAAATCATCCAGCTCACGAATTTGTGTGGCATTACCCAAAGGCAATTTGGTGACCACATCAAAAAATTGCACTTTCATGCCCAGACCTTCAGCCAGCACACTGGTTTGACTACCAATTGAACCATAACCAATCAAGCCCAGGGTTTTACCGCGAATTTCGTAAGAACCGATTGCCGATTTATCCCAGCCACCGCGATGACACACTGCATTTTTTTGCGGAATATTGCGCAACAATAAAATCGCTTCGGCGATCACCAATTCTGCAACTGAACGCGTGTTGGAAAATGGCGCATTGAATACCGCAACACCGTGCTCTTGTGCTGCTTTTAAATCGACTTGATTGGTGCCAATACAAAAGCAACCGGCTGCAATTAATTTCGGCGCATTTTCAAAAACACGACGGGTTAATTGGGTGCGTGAACGCAAACCCACAAAATGTGCATCCTGAATTTTTTCAATCAAGGCATCTTCATCCAATGCCGTTTTCAAATATTCAATATTGGTGTAACCCTGCTGGTTAAGGGTATTCACAGCGGACTGATGCACACCCTCCAATAACAAAAATTTGATTTTGCTTTTATCTAACGAGGTTTTGCTCATGGGAAAGCTCCTGAAGGTGGGGAAATTCGCTGCCGGTCACTACACGGCATCAGGCTTTTCAATCTATTCAATAAAGGATAAAGCCCGAAAAATGGCGCGCATCATACCACTAATGGCTCAGTGCGCAGAATCACCCAAAAGCGAATCCACCAGAATATGGCGTGCATCAAGGTAACGCCAACGCAGATCCAAATCCAATAGTTTCATGCCGTAGATCCGCACTGTATCCACTTGCTGATAAGCCGGTTTGGGATCTTGCTGAAGAATCTGTCGAATAAGATCCGCCAGTGGAATGGCATGCTGTGTTTGATACTCGCGACAAAATTCCATCAGCGCATCAGGAATTTGTACAGATAATAGTGGCGGAGATTCAGCAGCGATTTTATTTTCCGCTTCATGCACGCAATCCACATAAGGCACATAAGGTTTGATATCCAACACCGGTGTGCCATCCAGCAAATCAATTCCACTCAAATGCAAAATAACTTTTCCACTTTTTGTTTCGATTGAATCAAGTTTTACGACAGACAAACCAATCGGTGAAGGACGAACAGGCGATCGCGTAGCAAACACCCCCAACGATTGATTACCCCCCAATCTCGGCGGCCGCACTTTCGGTTTCCATCCATCCACTTCATTTGCATGAAAAACAAATTGAATCCAAACATGACTGATATTTTCCAGGCCTTCAATTGCAGCCGGATCATTATAAGGCGCGATCAATTCAAGCTCCGCTTTCGCCAAAGACACCAACCCCGGCTGCCGCGGAATACCAAATTTTTCCTTGAAACAGGAATGGATGATGCCGATGATGGGGAAGGTGTAGTGTGATTGAGTCATGATGATTTGCTAGTTGTCAGAGTAAATTAATTTTGGCACAAAAATTATTACTTAATCATCAAGAAAAATTTGTCGGCATTAATTTCATCTTGCAAACCCTATCAAAACACAAATAGAATCCGCTCGACCTATGGCGCAGGACTTGGACTGATGCCGATTTTTTCAGGAACCTCTGGAGCTTTTATGAAGACCATCAATACTTATCGCTTGATAAGCCTCTTTGTTTTGTTATTGGGTTTGCAATTTTTTTCTCTATCATCTGTTGCCCAATATCCAGGTCAACCACCTCAAACCGTTTATAAAATCGATTGGAGTGAACGCCTGGCTCCCAACCTTGGTTTAAAACCACATGATCACAATTTATTGGGAGACAACATCGATCTTGCAACAGGTCGTTTAAGCTTCGAACATGTTGATGTTTCCATTCCTGGTAATTCCAAACTTCCTGTTGAAGTTCGCCGCCGCCGTAATCCAAGCCAATCCTACAATAATGAATTTGAAGACTGGCAATTGGCCGTGCCAACAATCAGTACCAAAATAATGGAAACGGAATTTAATAGTGGTAAGCGCTGGGGGAAAACGCGTTGCAGTAATACGTTGTTGATGTCTGCAATTCCCGATGCTCGCTACCTGGTTAGGTCCTCTGGTCCGATTATATTCCCGAAAGAATACAGCGAGGGTGTCTTGCTGGATGTTCCGGGAAGCGGTTCAGGACAACTCCTTGATAAAACAGTCACGGCTTCCTGGCCTGCTGCAGCCCAAAAAGTTACCAAAGATGGGTGGTATTTCACCTGTATCTACAACATAGATGGTGCTGGAACAGAGGGTTTTTACGGTTATTCTCCCAATGGGGAGCGTTATACATTTAATGTCATTCGTTCCAGAAATGCCGTTTCAAAATCCGAAATGTGGCACATCACTTATTCCACATCGGGCTCGTCCACCATCTACGGTGAAGAGTGGAATTATTACGATGTGCTGGCTGCATCAGAAGTGATGGATGCCAATGGTAATTGGGTTAAATACACCTATGACTCACAGGGAAGACTCACCCGAATTTATTCAAATGACAACAGACAAATTGATTTCACGTATGCATCAAGCCCTGCCAGAAGAATTACCAGCGCTATTGTTAATTCAGGTACATCAAATCAACGGCAATGGACTTATGACTATGCGGGAGTTGCTGTCAATCGCTATCGCGCTCCTTCTTCTGCCAATGGTTTACCTTCAACAGGTTATCTCTCCGGCACTGTGCTACAAACCGTTACTCTTCCTGATGGTCAGCGCTGGCAATTTAACTTGGGAGGATTGTTAATTGATGCTGTAGCAGGACGCTCTTATTTGACTGTTCCCGGCAATCAGCCTGTGTCATGTATTCAACTGAAACAAACAGTTTCTATTACCCATCCAGATGGAATGGTTGGTCAATTTGAGCTCGAAGAGAAATCGCGATTTCTGGCCTTAAATGCCACTCCCCAGTATGGCGCACCCTGCCCAAATGCAACTATCGGCCAAGGAACCAATACAGAATCTGATGTGATGGCGGTTACCAAAAAGACCCTGTCAGCACCCGGCGTACCAACGGCCATCTGGGAATACAGCTATGTAAATGCCAATAATTCTGTTGGCCTTGGATACAACCGCACTACTATCAAACAGCCTGATGGCTCCAGACGTTACAACGCCTATTATCCACCAACCAGTCATTCCTCTTTAATGAAAGAAGAGCTATTTGCCGATATGACAGCCACCACACCACTTGAGGTGAGGGACTATACCTACATTCAGGAAAGTGCAGTAGGAAGCGGTTTCGTTAAAACTGACTCAGGTGATGTGACCAAACCTGTGCGCACTTCATCTGTCACCATCACCCAAGGCAGCGATTGGTACAAAACCCAACACACCTATATCACAGACAGAGCGGCAGCCAATTACAGTTACGGTTATCCGGTAACGACTGATGAATGGTCAAGCCTCGGCAATGGAACGCGCACAACCAACATCACTTATTCAAATGATGCCGATGACTGGATTTTAGGTTTACCCGATACCGTTATCAAAAACGGAAAATTATTTGATGATTATGATTGGGATGATAAAGGCCGATTAATTACACACAGACAATTCGGTACAACAGCTGGAACTGGAGTGACTGTTGCGACTTTGGGATATCACACCAGCGGCACTCAAGCAGGCCAACTTTATACTTACCACGATGCATTAAATCGATTAACCATTTTTAATGATTATTATCGTGGCACACCACGCTCAATCACTCGCGCTGATGGCACACAAGTGAGCTATCAAATTGATGAAAACGGTTGGGTAAAAGGCATTACCAATGCGCGTGGTTATACAACCAATTATCAATACAATCCGATAGGGCGTTTGACATTAATCGATTTACCTTCACCTTGGATTGACACTTCTGTCAGCTACACCTACTCAGGTGGAAATTTATTGCAAACTGTTACTAAAGGGTGGGATAGAACAACTAACACCTTTGATGCCATGCTACGTCCAACAAAAATTGTTCGTGAAGATTTGAGTGGAAGTGATGGAGTTATTCAATCCATCAAAAATTACGATGCAATGGGCCGTGAAATTTTTGCATCACTGCCTGGAATCGGTGCTCCATCAGTTTACGGGAAGGCAACAACTTATGATGCATTTGGTCGCGTGTTATCAACACAAGAAACTGCACCCGGCGGTGGAATCACTAACTACACTTATCTTGCTGGCAATAAAGTTCGCGTGACTGATCCTTTGGGAAATAGTGTCACCACAACATCCAGCGGTTACGGAAATCCCGGTGACGGCAAAACATTAAAAGTCGAAAAACCCGCAGGTATTACAACTGATTTTACGTACAACATTTACGGCAACTTATTAACTATTGCACAAGCAAAAGGTGATGGAACAAATCATGTCAGCAGTTATATTTACGATGATCGCTTGCGTGTATGCCGTGTAAAAATTCCTGAAAAAGGCGACACACTTTTTGAATACAACAATGCTAACGAAAAAATTGCCTATGCAGAAGGCTTGGCAAGTGACACCGCTTGTCCAGCTCCATCCGGTAGTTCTCGTGTTACACAAACTTATGATCCATTGGGTAGGCCATGGGATACTGATTTTGCGGACTCAACGCCCGATATTAGTCGCAGGTATGACGCCAATGGTAATGTAACGACCATCAATCGCAACGGCGTAAATTGGAGTTACAACTACAACAATATCGATTTAATCCAAACCGAAACACTATCACTGGATGGTCGCACTTACAGTACCAGTAACAGTTATGGCAATGATGGAGTGCTTATCGGCAAAACCTATCCGAGTGGTCAGCAATATCAATATACCAATGACTGGTTTGGACTCCCGACTACTATCACGGGTAATGCCACAGATTATATTTATAGTGTCAGCTATCACGCGAATGGAAAAATTAATAGGCTGTGGCGAGGTAATGGCGGTACTTACGAACAACGTTTGAATGAAAGACAACTCACCTCATTCATCGGCGGGAATTGGGGCGACAGCCAATACTATTATTACAATGCCAACGCACAAGTCACACAAGTTGATGCAGTGAATTACAACGTGTATGACCGCAGTTTTGGTTATGACGCAGCAGGTCGCTTAACCTCTGCAACCGGCCCTTGGGGTTCAGCCAGTTACACTTACGACCCACTCAATAACATCAAACAAAAAATTGAAGGTTCACGTGTAGTTGATATCCAATACAACAGCATCAACCAACTCGCTTATGTTCGAGATAATGCCGTCAGCAGCAACTGGAGAAGTTACAGTCACGATGCACGCGGAAACGTAATTAACGATGGTCGATTCAGTTTCAATTATGATTTATCCAATCAACCCGTCTCCATGAGTGGATCAGTTAACAGCAGTTTTGTTTACGACGGCAATTTGCGCCGCGTAAAACAAATTGTGAATGGTGAAACGATTTATTCGATTTACGATAAATCCGGCGCCGTATTAACGCAGGACAACGTCACCACTAACACCAAAACAGATTACGTAACTCTTGGCGGTCAAACATTTGTCCGAATTAAAAATGGTGTTGCGTATTATCCATTGAACGATCACCTCGGCACCGCATTCATGGAAGCCGACCAAAACGGCAGCGTTGCAGCCAATAAAACCTACAACTACACTCCTTTCGGTGAAACAACAAACCATGTTCCGTTTGGTTCAGCAGGGAATGATCCTGGCAATAATACCGAGCAAGGATTTACGGGTCATATTGAAGATAAAAGCGGCCTGACTTACATGCAGGCTCGTTATTATGATCCTGTGGTTGGGCGTTTTCTTTCAACTGATCCGATTGGATATGAGGACGGGTTGAATGTTTATGCGTATGTGGGAAATGATCCGGTTAATAAAATTGATCCGACGGGAATGTATGGTCGAG
>CAMLML010000076.1 GCA_946481095.1 uncultured Cellvibrio sp. | reverse complement strand
GTGTTGTGTTGTTTTGATCCGTCACTGCAATTAATTGTCCGGCTTCGTCGTAGTGATAAATTTCTTTTGTGCCATTCGCCAGTGTTTTTACCACACGTTGGCCAAGTGGATTGTAAGTGTAAGTGGCGGCCAGTGATCCATTTACATTCACGCTGCTTAAACGATTGGCGTTGTTGAAGCTATTGCTGTGGGTTTTGTTGTCATCGCTGGTGCGTTGTGTGGAGTTACCGGCAGCGTCGTAGGTGAAGCTGCGATTACCGGCACTGCGGGTGATGCTGTTTAATTTATTACTGGTGGTGGCGTAACTGTAAGTATCAATGGTGTTGTTGCGCGATTCGGTCAAACGATTGCCGACTGCATCGTAGGTGTAAATTAAATTGCCGTATCCACCCAATGCACTGGTCAGCCGATTTAACGCATCGTAAGAATAAGTTTGTGATTCTGTGCTGCTGAGATTATTGGTGATGCCGGTGATATTGCTCACCGCATCGTACACATAATCGCGATGCAAAATGCCACTGACTTGAATTGAAGTTAACCGGTAATTCAAATCATAGGTTTGCGAATGGGTTAAGCCATTGCCGTAAGTAAAACTTTCTGCAGGGCCAAAAGGTAAATAATTGATGCCGGAAACCAGTAAGGTTTCTGTTGCATTGCTGTTGGCTTGTGTACGGATGCTGCTGATATTGCCTGTCGTGCTGTAATCGTAATTGACGATTCGGCCTGACGGATAAATCACGCGCGTTACACGACCCGCCGTGTTATACACATATTCAGTGCTGCTATTGATATTTAACAATTGCACACGTTTTTTACTGAGTTGACCCTGTGCATTGTAAATAAAATCCCATTGCATGGAGGCCATCACCAGACTGGTGAGTTTGCCTTTGGCATACACACTGTCGTTTGCGGGTAACAATGTGCCGTCATAACCATAGGTAATATTTTCTGCTGCATCGGGATATTGAATTGACGTCAAGCGACCCAATGAATCATAGGAATAATTTTGCGTGATGTTGCGTGCATCAACACTGGTGAGGCGATTACCGGCAGCATCATAAGTGAAAGTGGTTTTGCCAGTATCGGGACTGGTTTGTTCAACCAGATTACCAAAGGCATTGTATTTGTAACTGGTGGTATTGTTGCGAGGATCTTTCACACTGGTGAGCTTGCCCTGTGCATCATAGGTGTAATTGATTTTTCCGTTTAATGCATCAGTGCGTTGTTTGAATTGATCAAGACCATCATAGGTTTGACTGGTGGTTTGATTGTTTGCATCGATTTCCGATGTCAGATTACCACTGGCATCGTATTTCAATGTGGTGCTGTTGCTACTGGCATTAATGATATTTTGCACACGCGACAAGGCATCGTAAACGCGCGTTTGTTGATAGCGCAGTGTTGCCGCATTATCGGAAAATTTGATATCGGTAATGTTGCTGGCTTTATCCAGTGTGTATTCAATTTTATTACCGGACTGATCGCGAATACGGAACAAACGACTGGCGTTGTCGTAATCGTATTCCAGATAAACACCATCCGGTTGGGTGACGCGAATTAAATTACCAACAGGATCATAGGCATATTGCGTGGTTGCATTACCTTGTGTTGCTGTTAATAAACGGCCGCGTAAATCATAAGTGAATTGCGAGACCACGCCATTCACATCCACCATTTCCAACAAACGACCGTTGGCATCATAACGCGTGTATTGCGTTGTATGACCAAGGGCATTGCTGATTTGTTTTAAATCACCTTTGCGCCAGTCACTGGAATCATAAGCATAATATTCATAAGTGGTTTCCACCGCATTATTCAAAAGACTTTGCGGCGTGGAAACCGTTAATGTTTTACCCAATTCGTTGTAAGTGTATTGCCACACACGTGCAGCCAATGAAGTATCCAACACCGCAGCAAAACCCGCTGCACCATTTGCATCCGTTGTTGCCTGCACAACTTTTTTACACAACAAAGGCGCAGTCACTGATGCAGGAGCGCAATTCAGAATTTGATTGGCATTAAAGGGATCAGGTTGACCATTATAAATGTTGGTCGTGATTTTTTTCGCTTCGGCGATACGGGTTTTCACTCGCCAATCAGGGTGCCATTCGGTGCTGATTTTGCGGATGCCAGCGGGTAAGGTAGCATTGGAAGCGAGATAGGGTAGAGCTACGTTATCAGTTAAATAAGTTGCTGTTGTTTTTACACCTTCAACACGGACGCTCTCCAATTTATTAGAGTTGTAACCATATTGGGTCACATTTCCATTGAATTCCTTTCGTTGGGTAACCAGGCCATCAGCGCTGTAAGTAAAATCATTTGCTTCTGCATCGCAACCACTGCCCGCTGGTTGTGTTTTAAAATCCAGCAATCTTGTGTTATCACTAAGTGTTTTAAATCTAATAAACGACTGCGAACCCAGAGGGGATATTAAAACATCAGATGAATCGAATGTGTATTTTTCTACGCCACCAGCTTTTTCAGTAGAAATTTTGCTGGAGTAATATCTATAAGTTCCGTTACGAATACCTCTTTCATCAATTTTTCCCGTCAAATAACGAGATGTATGATTTACACTTGTACTTACATATGCTGTTTCATTATGCAGATATTGTTTTACAGCGCCATCCGGCCAATGGACACTAGCGATGTTGCTATATTGATCATATGTATAGATGATTGAACTGCCATCAGGTAATACTGCCTCATTAATTCGATCTTTATAATCATAACCAAATGAAATACTACGATCAGAATCATCTCGAATTTTTACAAGTTTCATTCCGCTGTAATCGTAAAATAATCGACGACCATTTGATGTTTGCCTTTCCTTAAGTAAACCGTTTGATGAATAAAAATCACGGGAATTATCTATCTTTGAATGTACCCATGCATATCCATTTTGATTAAATGGAATTAATTTCCCTGCATAGTTATTAGTTTTAATTAACTCTCCGTTGGTCGCTTTATTAAAGAATAGCTTGCCACCACTTGAAGATTTAATTGTTATTTGGCGAGGGAAATTTCGATTGATATAGCTAAAACAATAAGCATGGTATTCACCATTCGAATCTTTATACCCACCTGAATAGCAATGTGCATTTTGTTGAAGAATTTGATCGTCTGTGTCCCCAGATAAATCTATCAAACTACTAGGTACAGCAAATGCCCAACCTTCATTCTGGCTTACATAAAAACGTTCAACCTTTAATAGACCATCCCCCGTAGAGTAATCAATTTCATGTTCACGCTTTTCCAAATTAGCTGTATCGATAGGGTTGCCGAATACAGGTGGTTTGTTGGGGCAGGCTTCAACAGGTGGTGTAATTTTGGTTTCTGCAAGAATGCAATAATAACCATTAAACTCATTACCAATTTGCTCAGTATATTTCAAAATGTGCTCATCTGATGGACACTTCATGCCGTGCGCAAAACTTCGCGTTGTAAAATCTATATCGAGATTAGGATCAGACCTATTACTAGATGAAGACCAAAGGCGATCCGCAGAATAAAAACTGGTTTGAGGAATACCATCTTCAATCTTATTTCCTATTGCAGTGAGATTATTTTTTACTATAATTTTGACGCAAGTTCCAGAGCCAGGGGTCGAGACACATTCACCATATTTTCTGCTCTCTTCCTGATTGTAAAGCGTAATGGCCTCTTCGATTGTTGAACAATACGAGCCATCTGCACAATAAAAAAAACTAAAAGGCTTAGTAACAACATCAGCTCGCACTGAAAATGTTATGAGAAGGAACAAAAAAGGTAATAGTACGTAAAATCGAGAGAGGCGCATAACCAGCTCCTTGGATTAATGGAAGAAATGTAAGTGAAAGGAATCAAAAAAACTGAGCGATTAGAGCAGGTTTTTTGTAGTGTGGCAATATGGGGATTTGATGAGCTGCGCAATTCTTAAATACAAAAATGTCACAGATTTAATCACTGAGTGTTTTGCACGAATCAAAATTAATTGTCATTCCTGCGCAGACTGGAGCCGTCAGACCAGCGAAGCTAATCCAGCAGTTAAGAAATTTCAATTGAATCAAAAGCTGGTTCCCTGCCTTCGCAGGGATGACGATGTGAGATCCTATAGAAAAAAATGGCAAGCCCGACAAAGGATTGGTACTATTATTCGACATGCTCAACCAAACGGGGAAAACCCATGCACACTCAAACGGCTAAGCAAGAGGCAATTGATGTGATTAGTCACTTGCCCGACACAGTGAAATTTGACGATATCCTCTATCGCCTTTTTGTAGTTAAAAAAATCCACCAAGGTTTGGAACAAGCTGAACTAGGCCAAGGAATCAGCAGTGAAGAATTATTGCGTGAGATTGAACAGTGGTAATTTGGACACCTCTCGCACAAGCCGATTTAAAAAACATTCACGATCATATTGCTCAAGACACACCTATAAACGCCAAGAAAGTCGCTGCTGACCTTGTGACCCAAACCAACGCCGCGCTTTCCTTGCAACAGGATATTGGCAAAAAAGTACCTGAATTTAACCACGATGATTTGCGTGAAATTCATATACATTCATAGCGAGTGATTATCATGTAAGACCAATCGTAAATTTGTACTCACTCTTTTTCACAAGCGCCGTGATTTGACATCTGACGACATTTTATTGCCTCAGTGACAATCGACAAGCTCATAAACCCTCCCTGTAAAAAATTCAATTTAATATTCGCATAGGTTGGAAGAGGCAAAGCCGACTTCCGACAACCACCAATGTTTCAATTTTAAAAATATATTGAAAATTGATCCACATAAAATTTAAAAACATGTCGGAAGTCGCTTCGCTCTTCCAACCCACGCTCAGGTTTTAATACGAGTTACGTTGCAAAATTTCAACCTACATTGGTTTCGAATATTGCTCACGCAAAAAGTTATAAATTAACTCATAAGTTCTTTGGTTAATACCATAAAGATCTTGAGGCCTACCTGCATTCAACAAAACCAAAATACCTCCGTAATTATCAACAATCACTGTAGCAGCGGAACCAGGCAAGTAGCCTTCATGAATGAATAATTTTAAGGATTCATCTTTCTGAAAATGAAAAAATGCATAACCATAACACTTACCTGGAATTTTAGTGTTACACCTGCTAAAAGATGGATCACTCAGCAAACTTAATCCTGAACGCGATAAAACCGCATTCATTAACTGAGCAAGAGAAACAGCACTGCCGGATAACCCAGCAGAAGAGGACAAAGCGAAAAAATCATATTTTTTATAATACTGGTCTGTGTGTTGATCATCATTACGGAAATCATATTTCACTTCATCATCCAGATAAAAACCATCAATAAACTTGATATTGTACTTATTCAAGTTATATGACTCCTGAACATAATCACGATACGTCGTACCACTTACTTTTTCGACAATAACACCCAATAGACAGTAACCCAAATTAGAATAGATTTGTTTTTCTCCTGGTGCAGCTGCAAGATTTATTTTAGATAATTGCGACATTTTATAAGGACACCATGGCTTGCCAGTATAATTAAACATAGGATCGCCGCTCGGGGTCAGGCGATTAAAACCTGATGTGTGATTTAGCAAGTGACTAATAGTTATGTCGGCAACTCTAGGATCAGCTAAGGATGTAATTTCAGGAAAAAAATTTAATAACCTTGTATCTAAGTTTAACCTCCCTGATTCAATTAATTGTAATACGGCATCTGCTGTAATTAACTTTGTAATGCTGGCATAACGATAACGATGACTGGCGCTAACCAGAGGGGAGTTAAATAATTTCCCTGACCATCCGCCTTCGCAATGAAATAGAGTTCCTGTTGTATCTATATAAGCAATTTGATTTCTTAATGAAAACCGCTCATTCAAACTGTAGTTCAATAATAATTCCATCCATTGCGGAGATTCAGAAGAACAATTGGATTTCGACGATAAATGTGCCTCTACAGGATAGATTAAGCGTAAAAAATCAGCATTACGTGTCAACCACATATGAAAAACGTATGCAGCAGCCATCAATACGAAACATACACACAATCCCAGTCTGGATATCTTCATTTCAATTAACCTTGAGAAAATCACAGAACATAAAAAAAGCGCCCTGAGGCGCTTTTTTTAAAAACTTCTTTATTACTCAGTGGCAGGTTCTTCGGTTGCTTCCTCTTCTTCGCCTAACTCAGTTGCACACCCTGGTGGTCTGAATTTCACTTCCACTTCTGTAGAACAAACCCACTCACCTGTAGCTGCTGTTCGAGTCCAAGCCAAACGATCACCTTTAATTGCAACTGATGCATTACCAGCAAAGGTCGCAGTAATAGACATATCGTCCTCTGAAGTATCGCCCATTTGAACTACCAAATTACCACTTTGAAGACTAAGAGCAGCTGTAGGAGCACCCAACAATGTACTATTTGTCCAACCAATAAAACATTCCGTAGGAACTACAGGATCAGATAATGTAGCCACCGGAAGTGTTTTCCCGTCAGAAATACAATCTTCCATCATGGTACGAACCGAAGCCAATTCACCCATTACACGACTAACTTGCGATTTAGTTACATAGTTTTGATATTGTGGCAGTGCGATCGCTGCCAAAATACCGATGATTGCAACCACAATCATCAATTCAATTAAGGTAAAACCTTTTTGGATCTGTTTCATAATAAAGTCTCCGAGGGATGTTTGTTTGTAACACGATGTAAGTTTAGCAAGGTATGTACCAATCGCCAGAATTTTAAGATGGCCTTGTCAAATCAATAGGGAACACCGTCTCATTTTCAAAACGATCACTAAAATGCAGTCACCAAACCGGCAGCATCTGTCAATTTTTGTCACTTTTGGTCGGAATTACTTTTTTACACGCGAATTGCAACGCCAAGTGCATGGCCTTATTGTTGCTCATGGTTTAAAGTTGAATTCGAAGCTTTATCACCTAGAATTATGAGACTTATTAAAAGGTAACAATAACGGTATGAACTCCCCTGCAACCTCGTTAAATGGTTTGGCCCGGCGCCTGGTGACAGAAAACCTGCTGGATGCAGAAGCTGCGCGCAAAGCAGTGTCACAATCCCACCGCGAAAGAATTCCGTTTGTTCATTATTTGGTTACCAACAATATTTTGGACGCCAGAACCATTGCCAGGGTTGCATCGGAAGAATTTGGCACACCGATTTTTGATTTGTCTTCCCTGAATCCGGAAAGCATGCCGCAAAAGTTGCTGGATGAAAAACTGGTTAGAAAACATAACGCCTTGCCCTTACTTAAACGCGGAAATCGATTATTTGTTGGCCTGGCCGACCCAACCGATTTACACGCACTGGATGAAATTAAATTCAATACGGCCAGTACTACCGAAGCAGTATTGGTTGAAGCTGACAAACTGATTCACGCCATCGAAAAATATTTAACATCCCAGGAACAAAGTTTTGGCGATTCCCTGGGTGGATTGGATAATGATCTCGAAAATATCGACATAGAAGCTGTTGACGACAATCTTAAAAAGGAAGATGTCACCAGCGAAGCCGATGAAGCTCCTATAGTGAAATACATTAACAAGGTGCTATTGGATGCAATCAAAATCGGCGCTTCGGATATTCACTTTGAACCCTATGAAAAAACCTATCGCGTGCGCTTTCGTACGGATGGTGTATTAAATGAAATTGCACGTCCCCCGGTCAATCTGGCGAGCCGTATGGCTGCGCGCTTGAAGGTGATGTCACAAATGGACATTTCCGAACGCCGTTTACCGCAAGATGGTCGTATTAAACTGAAAGTATCCAAAAACAAAGCTATCGATTTTCGTGTAAACACATTGCCGACTTTATTCGGCGAAAAAATTGTGTTGCGTATTCTTGACCCCAGCTCTGCCAAACTGGGTATTGATGCGCTGGGTTATGAGGACGACCAGAAAAAATTGTATATGGATGCTTTGGCTCAGTCACAAGGCATGATTTTGGTTACAGGCCCTACGGGTAGCGGTAAAACCGTTTCGCTTTATACAGGTTTGAATATTTTAAATACGTCTGAAGTGAATATTTCCACTGCGGAAGATCCAGTGGAAATTAACCTTGAAGGAATTAACCAGGTTCAGATGAATACCCGTGTGGGATTAACATTTGCCGAAGCTTTGCGCTCATTCTTGCGGCAAGACCCTGATGTGATCATGGTGGGTGAGATTCGTGATTTGGAAACCGCAGAAATTGCCATTAAAGCGGCACAAACCGGTCACCTGGTGTTGTCCACATTACACACCAACAGTGCGCCGGAAACCCTGACCCGTTTATTGAATATGGGTGTACCTGCGTTTAACGTAGCTACTTCTGTGAGTTTGATTATTGCGCAGCGACTTGCACGGCGACTGTGTTCCAATTGTAAAAAACCGGCAACCGAAATTCCTGGTGACATTTTGACTCAGGAGGGCTTTGATGAAATTGGAATTCCCCGTAGCGAATTTCAGATTTATAAAGCAGTCGGCTGTGAAAAGTGTAACAACGGATACAAAGGGCGAGTGGGTGTTTATGAAGTGGTTCGCATCACCCCGACAATTGCCAATCTTATAATGGAAAGCGGTAATTCACTGCAAATTGCCAGAGCAGCAAAAGAAGCCGGCTTTAATAATTTACGAATCTCCTCATTGCGCAAAGTGGCAATGGGATTAACCAGCCTCGAAGAGGCCAACCGAGTCACCAAGGATTAATCCATGGCCAGTATCACTGTTAACAAATCCACGACTAATAAACCCAAAACTATTCAAACCAGTAACATTTACAGTTACAAAGGTACGGACAGAAAAGGTAATGTTATTCAAAGTGAAATCAGCGGCCCCAACCCGACGATAGTCAAGGCGCAATTGCTGAAGCAAGGCATCACCGTTAAAACAATCAAAAAACAATCTGAAAATCGCGGTGGCAAATCCATCAAGCCTGCTGACATAGCTGTGTTCTCACGACAAATGGCGACCATGATGAAAGCCGGTGTGCCTCTGGTGCAATCGTTTGAAATTGTGGCCGATGGTGTCGAAAAACAAAGTTTACGCAGGCTGGTGTTAAATATTCGTGATTCAGTGGCGGCAGGTGGCGGTTTTGCCAATGCATTGAGAATGCATCCAAAATATTTTGATGATCTTTTCTGCAGCCTGGTTGAAGCAGGTGAGCAATCAGGTGCATTGGAAACCATGCTTGACCGCATTGCCACCTACAAAGAAAAAACAGAAGCTTTAAAAGCAAAAATTAAAAAAGCACTGACATATCCTATTTCGGTAATCATAGTCGCCTTTGTCGTCACTGGAATCTTGTTAGTAAAAGTAGTCCCCCAATTTGCGGCCACCTTCAGTGGGTTTGGTGCTGAATTGCCCGCCTTTACCCAATTCGTCATGAAACTTTCCGATTATGCCATTGCTTACTGGTTCTGGTTCATTATAGGAATGGTTGCACTTGCCGTTGGATTTTCCCAAGCACGCAAACGCTCGACAGCATTTGCTTATGCAATCGATAGATACACCTTAAAAATCCCGGTGATTGGCCAAATACTTTATCTGTCCGTAATGGCACGTTTTGCCCGCACCCTGTCAACAACCTTTGCTGCGGGTGTTCCGTTGATTGATGCACTCACATCTGTTGCCGGTGCTGCTGGCAATCGTATTTATTACGACGCAATCATCAAAGTCAGAGAGGAAGTGTCCACGGGTATTCAGCTCAACTCTGCATTAAAAGCACGTGGCATATTCCCATCATTAATGATTCAAATGTCCGCAATCGGTGAAGAATCGGGCTCATTGGATGCCATGCTGGATAAAGTGGCTGTTTACTATGAAGAAGCCGTAGACAATATGGTGGATACACTGACTTCGTTACTTGAACCCATGATTATGTCAGTACTCGGTGTCTTGGTAGGCGGATTATTGATTGCCATGTACTTGCCAATTTTCAACCTGGGTCAAGTTGTCGGTTAATGGATTTATTACAAGCATTACAAACTTATCCACTATTAGCCCTGGTTTCCGCTTTGATCCTGGGGCTGTTAGTGGGCAGTTTTTTGAATGTGGTCATTCATCGTTTACCGAAAATGATCAACGCCGAATACAAGGAACAGGTTGATGAGTTTTTAAAAAGTGATGAATATAAATCTGCTTCATCACAAGAAAAAATTAATTTGGTTTTACCTCGTTCACGCTGTCCTCACTGTGGCCACCAGATTACCGCGCTCGAAAATATTCCCGTTGTCAGTTATTTGTTTTTGCGTGGCCGCTGCTCCAGCTGTCAAAAATCCATTTCAAAACGTTATCCCATAGTTGAATTAGTGACAGGCGTATTATCCCTGATAGCGATTTATCACTTCGGCGCCAGTTGGCAAGGTGCCGCCGCGCTTTTATTCACCTGGTGCCTGATTTCACTGACACTGATTGATTACGATACCTATTACCTGCCAGACGTCATTACCCTGCCTTTAATATGGATTGGATTAATCGCTAACTATTACGGATTATTTACTGAATTTGGCTCGGCATTCTGGGGCGCGATTATTGGCTACATGTCACTCTGGACAATTAATCAATTATTCAAACTTATTCGTGGCCGTGAAGGTATGGGCGCGGGTGATTTTAAATTATTTGCAGCATTGGGCGCATGGATGGGTTGGCAAATGTTATTGCAAATAGCACTCTTCTCATCGCTGGTCGGTGCAGTGGTAGGCATCAGCTTGATGCTGATTAAAAATCGAGATAAAAATCATCACATTCCTTATGGCCCTTATCTTGCTGTTGCAGGTTGGATTGCATTTTTCTTTGGTGAAAAAATTAACCAGCAATATTTGAAAATCCTTCTCCCTCATTAATTAATATGTCGAAATTTATTGTAGGTTTAACCGGTGGCATTGGCAGCGGAAAATCGGTTGTCAGCCGATTATTTGAAGAAAAAAACATCGCAGTTGTGGATGCTGATGTCGTTGCCCGGGAAGTTGTACAACCAGGAACACATGGTTTGCTGGAAATCATCCAGCATTTCGGCACCAGCATTGTTGATGACAATGGCAATTTGTTGCGGGCACAATTGCGGGAAATTATTTTTTCCAACGCTGATGAAAAGGAATGGCTGGAAAAACTCTTGCACCCGATTATCAATACCGAAATCAGAAAGCAATTGGCTGCAGCATCCAGTCGGTATGCGATTTTATCCTCACCTTTATTATTGGAAACACAACAACATTTATTAGTGAATAGAATTTTGGTAATCGATGCCAGTGAAGAATTACAAATACAGAGAGCCATGCAGCGTGACAGTAATCATCCGGAATTAATTAAAGCGATTATGAATAGCCAACTCAGTCGGCAAGAGCGCTGCGCACAGGCAAATGACATTATCCAAAATCATGGCAGCCTGGATGAATTAATCGAACAAGTTGAAAAATACCATCAACTCTATCTTGAACTGACAGTGTAATTTTTTGAAATCACAATAAGTGTCTATTAACAATCTTATGAATAACGCCCCGATTAAACTTGAATGCCCAACCTGTAAAAAAACAGTTTTCTGGAACGATGATTTTCCTTTTCGCCCCTTTTGCTCCGAGAGATGCAAACTTATCGATTTGGGTGAATGGGCCAGCGAAAATCACCGCATTGCAGGCGACAATCTGGATATTAATTCAGAAGAACATCTGTAGGTTGGAAGGCTGTAGGTTGGAAGAGCGCAGCGACTTCCGACATTTTTTATTTCCGTAATCGAACATTTTGTCGGAAGTCGCTGCGCTCTTCCAACCTACGACCACCAAGCACCAATACTCGCAATACCTTGTGCGCCTGATTCTATTGCGGGAGCTAAATCAGATTCACGCATGCCGCCCAAAGCATAAACGGGCACATTGATGTCGCTGATCATTTCCTGAAATTTTTCCCACCCCAACAACTCGGCATCAGGATGCGATTTTGTGAATTTTACCGGCGACAACAAAACATAATCTGCCTGAATTTTCTGTGCCTGCTTTAATTCAGTAATTGAATGGCATGAAACACCCAGCAACACATTTTTATCAATCGGACGACTGGAATATTGCATCAATTTTTTTGTATTAAGATGCAACCCCAACCCGGTTTGCAAATCCAGCCTCATAAATTCATCCACTGATGTGTTGATTTGTAATTGGGCACGCATTGCAGAAAGTTGCCGTGCGATTTGTAAATACTCACTGTGTTGTTGGCATGCAAAATCCCTGATGCGCAATTGAATTAACCGGATATTTTGATCAATCAGATTCGAAAATTTTCTTTCAAAATCCTGAATTGAAGAATAGGCACCTGTAATCGAACAATATTTTGGCAAACGTACAGCATTGATTATAGGTTGATTGGCTGCTGGAAAATCGTATTGGGAAAGTGAAGCTGGATCGACCCATAATATGGGTTGCCCCTCATTACCTTTTGCATCACCCGAAAAGGCTGTTACCTTATGAACATCCAGCAATACCGACTTATCAGGATAGTCATGCCGGATGCGAATCAGGGGTTGCGACCGCAAAACATCAATTGCCAATTCTTCCTTTAATTCACGGGACAATGCTGACAACAAGGTTTCACCCGCATCCACCTTGCCGCCGGGAAACTCCCACAAACCACCCTGATGTGCAGAATCAGGGCGCTTGGCAATTAATATTTCACCGAACTTATTTTCAATTACACCAACAGCAACATGCAGATATTTTTTCATTTTCTGAAAATTTTACGATCGATAATCTGCATTAATTTTCACATATTCATATGAAAGATCCGTAGTCCAGATAGTTTCAGCCGCAACACCACGACCCAGATCAATATTGATCGCTATATCGGCTTTTTTCATCACCAACTGACCTTGCTCTTCAGTATAGGTTTTTGCGCGCCCACCCTTCTCAACAATTAACACATCATCCAGATGCACACGAATTTTCGTGACATCAAGATTTTGAATTCCTGCGTAACCAATTGCTGCCACAATTCGCCCCCAATTGGGATCAGAAGCAAACAATGCAGTTTTAATCAAAGGTGAATGAGCAACTGCGTAACCCACTGCCAAACATTCATTGGCACTGGCACCACCTTTGACTGCAACCGTTACAAATTTGGTAGCGCCCTCTCCATCACTGACAATTGCTTTTGCCAAATGAACATGCGCAGCAATAATAATTTCACGCAATTTTTCATAGAGCTCACCGGAGGCCTGTGTGACTTCCGGTAAATCAATCTGGCCTGTTGCAATTAAAATACAGGAATCATTTGTTGATGTATCGCCATCAATGGTAATGCGATTGAACGATTTATTAGCAGCTTCGCGCGATATTTGTTGCAATATATCTTGCGAAATTTTTGCATCAGTCGCGATATAACCCAACATGGTTGCCATATTGGGTTTGATCATTCCGGCACCTTTTGAAATGCCATTCACTGTTATCGTTTTTCCTTGATAAATAATTTGCTGACTGAAACCTTTGGGACGAGTGTCTGTTGTCATTATGCCAGTGCCTGCATCCTCCCAACCATTTTCATCAGCCTTATTGATTGCTTCAGGCAACACTGGAATGATTTTATGCAAGGGTAACGGTTCACCAATTACACCCGTTGAAAAAGGCAGTATCTGTTCCGTTTTTACGCCTGTCAGTTTTGCAATTTCCGCACAGGTAGCTTTTGCATCAGCAATTCCTTGCTCGCCCGTACAAGCATTGGCATTACCGGAGTTAATCACTAAAAAACGTATGGCCGCTTTGCTCAAATGCTCTTTGCAAACAGTAACAGGTGCTGCACAAAATGCATTTTGAGTAAACACACCAGCAACACTGCTACCTTCCGCCAATGAAAATAACACTACATCTTTTCGACCGACTCTTTTAATACCAGCGCTTACTGATGTTAATTTCACACCTTTAACAGGGTGCATTTTTGGAAAGGGATATTCACCCACAGCCATGATTTATTCCTCGAAAAATTTCAATAATTATTTATCGATTTTGGATACACAAGATAATCTGTCCCCTTTCTGGCAACGACTGCATGGATGCAGGTAGAGCAACGCATGGAACTGTTGCCGAGGAGGGTTAGGGTGGGGTCATTCCAACTGCCCATGACAGCTTTTATATTTTTTGCCCGATCCACAAGGACAAGGGTCATTTCGACCTACTTTAGGTCCGGATCTAATTATCTGGGCTTTAGGTTTTGACTGGGTGGGCTGCTCTTCCTCCCCCATCGGATTTAATTCGTCGTGACGCAATTGCATTTTTTGTTTCGCAAGCTCTTCACGACGTTGATTTTCCATTGCTTCCATTTGTTCACGCGAAATAGGCTCTACTCGCGCCAGCAAATGAATCGTTTCGCGTTTTACGTTAGTCAACAAATCCTGGAACAAAATGAACGATTCACGTTTGTATTCCTGTTTGGGATTTTTTTGCGCGTAAGAGCGTAAGTTAATACCCTGCCGCAAATGATCCATAATGGCCAAATGCTCTTTCCAACTATGATCAATTACCTGCAACATCACTTGCTTTTCAATTTCCAGCATTATGTCACCAATGCGCTCACATTTGGCATCATAGACTTTTTGCACTTCATCAATGATTTTTTGGCGCAGTGTTTCTTCATGTAATTGCGTATCTTCTTCCAACCATTTTGCAACCGGCAATTTCAAGCCAAAATCAGTTTCCAACTGCTGTTGCAGTCCGGAAATATTCCATTGATCTTCAATAGTTTGTGGCGGTATATATTGAGTGACCAAATCGATGACCACATCTGCACGAATTGCAGTAATGGTGTCACGAACAGATTCTGCATCCAATAATTCATTGCGCTGATGATAGATAATTTGTCGCTGCTCATTGGCAACATCATCAAATTCAAGCAATTGTTTACGGATATCAAAGTTACGCCCCTCTACTTTTCGCTGAGCCTTTTCAATTGCATTATTCACCATGCGATGTTCAATCGCTTCGCCTTTTTCCATACCTAACGCTTGCATAAAATTGCGCACACGTTCAGATGCAAAAATGCGCATCAAATTATCTTCAAGCGATAAATAAAATCGGGTTACACCCGGGTCACCTTGACGACCTGAACGTCCACGCAATTGATTGTCAATGCGACGGGATTCATGCCGCTCGGTACCAATAATGTGCAACCCACCTGCAGCCAGCACCTGATCGTGACGGGTTTTCCATTCAGATTTAACTTTTTCAATTTGTTCCGGTGTTGGATTTTCCAGTTTTGCAACTTCAGATTCCCAGCGGCCACCTAACACAATATCCGTACCGCGGCCTGCCATGTTAGTTGCAATAGTGACTGCCCCCGGGCGTCCAGCCTGTGCAATAATTTCTGCTTCCTGCGCGTGGAATTTTGCGTTCAAAACCTGGTGTTTTATTCCAGCCTTGTTTAATCGACGTGACATCTCTTCGGAAGTTTCGATGGAAGCAGTACCAACCAGTATTGGAACTTGTTTATCCTGCAGGGCCTTTACATCAGTCACTATCGCTTCGTATTTATCCTCGAGTGATAAAAATACTTTGTCATTTAAATCCTGACGAAGAATCGGTTTGTTGGTTGGAATAACCACCACATCCAATCCATAAATTTCACGAAACTCAAATGCTTCTGTATCGGCAGTACCCGTCATACCCGAAAGAGTCGGATACAAGCGGAAATAATTTTGGAAAGTTGTTGACGCCAGAGTTTGACTTTCACTTTGAATGGCAACATTTTCTTTGGCTTCAATCGCCTGATGCAAGCCTTCTGACAAACGGCGCCCAGGCATAGTGCGCCCTGTGTGTTCATCAATCAAAACTATCTGCCCTTCCTGGATAATGTACTCAACATCACGATGGAAAAGATGATGTGCACGTAACGCAGAATTAACATGATGCATCAGGGTTAAATTATTTGCCGCATACAAACTTTGATCAGGCTGCAATAATTTTGCCTGAATTAATAACTCCTCAATTAACTGATGCCCTTCTTCAGTTAATTCAACCTGACGTGATTTTTCATCGACACGGAAATCACCTACTTTAGTGATAACACGACGCTCACCATCTTCACCGTTATCATCTTGTTTTTTTAATTTTTGAATTATCTGATTGATGCGTTTGTACATTTCCGCACTATTTTCTGCAGCACCGGAAATAATTAAAGGGGTACGCGCTTCATCAATCAAAATTGAATCCACTTCATCGACAACAGCAAAGTTTAAAGTACGCTGCACTTTATCCTGTTTACTCAATGCCATATTGTCGCGCAGATAATCAAAACCATATTCGTTATTGGTGCCGTAGGTAACATCAGCAGCGTAAGCTTCACGCTTTACAGATTGCGGCTGCATCGATTGAATAACACCTACCGTCATCCCCAGAAATTCATAAAGCGGTTTCATCCAATTAGCATCACGACCCGCCAGATAATCGTTGACCGTTACTATGTGCACACCTTTTCCGGAAATGGCGTGTAAATAACTGGGCAAAGTTGACACCAACGTCTTTCCTTCACCCGTACGCATCTCGGCAATCTTCCCTTCGTGCAGTGTCATACCACCAATTAATTGCACATCAAAATGGCGCATTCCCAATACGCGGCGCCCCGCTTCCCTCACAGTTGCAAAAGCTTCGGGAAGTAATTGATCCAGAGTTTCACCTTTTTGATATCGTTCACGAAACTCTTGCGTTTTTGCTTTGAGTGCATCATCACTAAGTTGTTGCATTTGTGGTTCAAGTGCATTTATTTGTACAACCACTTTTCCCATACGTTTTAATTCACGCTCATTTTTTGATCCAAAAAGAGCTTTTATCAACTTGCTGATCATTATTGGGTCCCAATTATTTAATTTCTAAAAACAACAAGCGCCGTTAATCTTTAACCGCAGCGCATCAGTGGCAAGATTTAAAGGCGGCAGTAAATAGGATGACATCGACTAATGCAAGCCTGAAACTGCATGCCGATTGAAAAGAATGGATTAAGGATTATTGCGGCGAACGTAGGTAGCCGGATCAACTACCCGACCATTTTTGTAGACTTCGAAATGAACATGATTACCTGTAGAACGACCGGTTGAGCCAACCAAACCAACAACCTGTCCTTTTTTGATTACGTCACCAGCTTTCACCAGATTGGACTGATTGTGAGCGTAGCGAGTTACGAAACCAAAACCATGGTTGATCTCAACCATATTTCCATATTCAGGGTGGCGTCCCGCCCAGTTAACAACACCGGCAGCAACACTGTGAATTTCAGATCCCGCCCGCGCGGTGAAATCCATACCCGAGTGAAAACTGGTTCTACCTGTGAAAGGGTCTTGTCGATAACCAAAGCGGGAAGAAAGAAAGGCGTTTTTAACGGGGAACCCGGCAACTACTGTATCTTTTAATAAACTTCTATTAGCAAGCAGGTCATCAAGAGTACCCAGCTGCTGTTCCTGACTATCGAGTTTTGAGGTGAGACCTTTGAGTACGGTCAGAAAATCTGTTTCTGTTTGCAACGAGTGAGTGGATTGAACTGATAACCCACCTATCGCCGGAACCTGACTAAAATCGAATTCCCCTTCTAGTTTCGCCGATGACGCCAGCTTTTCACCCAAAGCATCCAGGCGTGTCAATCTTGCCTGAAGTTCTGCTATTTTGCTGGTAAGTGCTGCCAACTGCGCTTTGCTTGCCCTTTCTTCAACAGCCTCAACAGAAGTCTTTTCTTGCCCTAAAACCTTACCCCAAACTGCACCATTAGCATCGAATATTTCCGGGCGCTCACCCGTTACCAACCAGCCGTAACCCCAGGCACCTATAGCCGTGGGAATCCCCAGCAAACAAACTGACAAAAATGCACGGGTCCAACCTCCCAGGTTGATACTTCGCGCTTGTCCATGATCTTTGCTGACGATGATAATTTTCATTAGCAACCTTCAATTTTTAACAGGGTAAAACTGCCCTGGATCGTAAAGTAACTGATCCAATTCTTCATGTTTTACGATTTACATTTGGCAGAGGATAAAACCTACAGCCGATACATTTTGTGTATCATAAAATGTATGGTCAAAAAGCCTTTTAAAAACAGGTAGTTACAAAATCACTACTGGCACGCAGACGGTTATATTGAATCCTTGCGATTAGCCGGAGAGCCCGGTTGCTTGAAATATGGCACAGGATTAAGGAATTTAACAAGTAAAATTTTAGAAATGTGATCTGGGATATAGGAATATTGCCAACTGATTGGTGTTTATTTTTTAAACAGCAATTGGCAAATAATTGACCGGAGATGATTTCATGTCGTCGAAAGTTACATACTCCCAGGCATCAGGCTGATCAATCAGTTGTCGCAAAACTCTGTTGTTCATTGCGTGACCCGACTTATGGGCTCTGAATTCACAGATCAATCCGTGACCCAACATATAAAGGTCACCAATTGCATCCAATACCTTATGTTTAACGAATTCGTCTTCCGAGCGCAGGCCGTCTTCATTCAGAATTTTATATTCATCAACCACTATGGCATTGTCCAAACTACCACCACGCGCCAACCCCTTTGATCGGAGAAATTCAATTTCGTGCATAAAACCAAAAGTTCGTGCACGACTGACCTGTCTTACAAAGGACTGACTGGAAAAATCAACAGAGGTATTGAGAATCTTGCCTTGAAATACCGGATGATTAAATTCAATTGAAAACGCAATTTTGAAGCCGTCATAAGGAATAAAGCTGGCAATCTTGTCGCCTTCTTTTAAAGTGATTTCTTTCTTGACGCGAACAAATTTTTTGGGCGCATCCTGCTCATAAATTCCGGCAGATTGAATCAAAAAAACAAAAGGAGCAGCGCTGCCATCCATAATCGGTATCTCGGCTGCATCCAACTCAACGATTGCATTATCAATCCCTGTTCCGGCAAAAGCAGACATCAAATGTTCAACGGTGGAGACCCTGACTTCGTCCTTTATCAGGCAGGTTGAAAGTGTGGTTTCACCAACATTTTTGGCAAAACCACGTATTTCAATTGGAGGGTTGAGATCAACACGACGAAACACAATGCCAGTATCAACACCAGCAGGTTTCAAGCTGATGCTGATTTTCTGGCCCGTATGCAAACCAATGCCGGTGGCACGGACAATGGTTTTCAAAGTTCTCTGTTTTAGCATTTGATCCCGTTACTTTTTAAACAATTAAACAGCGTTAAAGACATGGCGACACTATCAAACCGGCAGGGGGTGGAGCCAGTTGTCAGTCGCTATATCTTTCATTGCCCTATTCAATACATCAATTACTCAGTCTGCTTGCCGGCGTAAAAAAGCCGGGATATCCAGATACTCCAATTCCTTGTCCCCCAAGGGTGCAGCCAATGCTGCTGAAGATGTCTGGGTATTGGCTCTCAATCCGCCGGTTGGTCTTTCGACAACTGGCGGTGTACGACGAGTGTTATCCACAATCACTTTTGTCGGTGCAGGTTTGGTTTCTTTGGTATTGGCGATGGATGCTGGCAAACCCAAACCGGTTGCAACCACTGTCACACGCAATTCATTTGTCATTTCAGGATCAATAACAGTTCCAACAACAACCGTTGCATC
Organism: uncultured Cellvibrio sp.; assembly: GCA_946481095.1. The sequence continues at coordinate 3,087 of CAMLML010000076.1, read as the reverse complement.
ACCTGAAGCAAACTCTTCAATCACATTACCAATTTCAGCGAATTCACCAATCGACAAATCCAGACCTGCCGTGATGTTAACCAAAATACCTTTAGCACCTTGCAAGTTAACATCTTCAAGTAATGGACTACGAATGGCTGATTCAGCTGCTTCACGCGCACGATTCTCACCCATGGCCGAGCCTGTGCCCATCATTGCCATGCCCATTTCAGACATCACAGTGCGAACATCGGCAAAATCCACGTTGATCATACCGGGACGCATGATCAAATCGGCAATCCCCTGAACAGCACCATGTAATACATTATTGGCAGCCTTGAATGCTTCCAGTAATCCTGTTGATTTTCCCAAAACGGACAAGAGTTTTTCGTTAGGAATGGTAATTAATGAATCCACTCTTTCGCTGAGTTCCTTAATACCGATTTCCGCAATTGCCATACGCTTTGGACCTTCAAACGGAAAAGGCTTGGTCACAACGGCAACCGTTAAAATTCCCAAATCGCGCGCAACTTCTGCCACCACAGGCGCAGCACCCGTGCCGGTACCACCGCCCATACCCGCTGCAATAAATACCATATCCGCACCGCGTAAAATTTCCGCGATACGTTCACGATCTTCCATAGCCGCCTGACGACCCACATCCGGATTTGCACCGGCACCCAAACCCTTGGTGGTCGATGTACCTAACTGCAGCACAGTTCGCACATCAATATCTTTCAGTGCTTGTGCATCTGTATTGGCGCAAATAAATTCAACGCCTTCTACTTTATTTGCGATCATGTGTTTAACAGCATTTCCACCACCACCGCCAACACCGATCACTTTAATCACTGCATCTTGATGCAGATTATCGATAAGTTCAAACATAGCCACACCCCTTTATTTTTGAAACCTGGTTACTACTTGTTAATTAAAAAACAAAAAACGCCACCACCAATACAAACACTTACAAAAAATCTCTGTACTCGTCATACCTGCCTTCACAGGTATGACGCAAATTGCCAAACATTGTTAAAAATTACTCTGGAACATTTTTTTCAACTTCCCGAAAAAAGATCCGCCTTCCGGTTTATGGCCAGATGTTTTATATCCCTCTTGTTGTTGCTTCAACGCATAAATCAATAATCCAACGCCAGTCGAATAAATGGGATTATTCACTATGTCAGATAAACCCCGAATATCATGTGGTGCACCCAACCTGACTGGCATATGAAAAATTTCTTCGGCCAATTCAATGACACCTTCCATCTTGGAAGTCCCACCGGTTAATACAATTCCCGCTGCAATCAAATCTTCGTAACCACTGCGACGTAACTCTGCCTGCACCAAAGTAAACAATTCGTCATAACGCGGTTCAACCACTTCAGCCAATGCTTGTCGGGATAAATCGCGTGGTTGCCGATCACCAACACTGGGCACCTTGATGGTTTCATCCGGGCTTGTCAGTTTTGCCAAAGCACAAGCGTATTTAATTTTGATTTCTTCTGCGTTGGGTGTTGGTGTTCTCAATGCCATGGCGATGTCATTGGTGACTTGATCACCCGCAATCGGAATCACACCGGTATGACGAATCGCACCTTCTTTAAAAATGGCGATGTCCGTCGTACCACCACCAATATCAACAACACACACACCCAATTCTTTTTCATCATCTGTTAATACTGAATAGCTGGATGCCAGTTGTTCCAAAATGACGTCTTCAACTTCCAGACCACAACGTCGAATACATTTCTCAATATTTTGAATTGCATTTACGGCGCAGGTCACAAGATGCACTTTCGCTTCAAGACGAACACCCGACATGCCCAAAGGTTCTTTCACACCGTCCTGATCATCGATAATAAATTCCTGCGGCAATATGTGCAGAATCTTTTGATCGGCAGGAATTGCCACCGCTTGTGCAGCATCAATGACTCGTTCCAAATCCTGCGGCAACACTTCCCTATCGCGAATCGCCACTATGCCGTGTGAATTCAAACTGCGAATGTGACTGCCTGCGATACCGGCATAAACAGAATGAATCTGGCAGCCCGCCATTAATTCCGCTTCTTCTATGGCGCGCTGAATCGATAACACGGTGGATTCAATATTAACCACCACTCCTTTTTTTAATCCGGTAGAACGATGCGAACCAATTCCAACAATTTCCAAATGACCTTCAGGCGTAATGGCACCCACTATCGCCACCACTTTTGAGGTGCCAATATCCAACCCTACGATCAATTTATTTTCGGTGGCATGGGCCATTCAATTAACCTCGTTTACCTGATTGCTCGTTCACTTCATTAATTTCAGTGAGTCAAATTATTAATCGCCGGTTTTGACGATTGCTCTTTTATCATTTTTTTCGCCGTTTCCGACCCATCGATCCAATCAACTGCGACTCCATTTAAATAACGCACATCGATTGATTTAACATCCTGCCAAACTGCTTGCAATTGTGTTTCATATACAGTAACAAATCTACGCATTTTTTCCATCACCTGATCGCGTCCAATAGCAATTTCGACATTATTTTTTATCGTTAATCGCCAGGATTTTTTGCTATCGCATTTTAATGCAACAATTTCCAATCCACGCGCACGTAACAATAAAGATAAATCCTGATACTGCTGCAAAATTTCTGCTGCGTAAATTTCATCTCCCTGCAACCAGGGCAAATCGTTTAGTCCTTTCATTTCTTTGACTCGCACAATTTCACCGCGCTGATTCAAAAATCCTTCTCCCCATCTGGCAATCGGTTTTTGTTCAGCGATCTTGACCACCAAAGTGTCAGGCCAACGTCTTGTCAACGTCACACTTTCAACCCAGGGATCATCCAAAAGCACTGTTTTGATCCTGGACAGATCAATTTGTAAAAAATCATCATTAATCTCCCTGGTAATTAATTGGGTCGCACGTTCTTGCGTAATAAAGTGAAACTCTCCTTCAACCGTGACACTTTTAATGGGCCGCTGAAATAATTCAGCCAAAGGTCCCAATGCTTTATAAGCACCCCAAATAATCAACAACACCATCAAACCCATTACCAACTTTTTCATCCAAAGTTGGATCTGCAACCACCGCCCAACCATAACTCCCTTTCGA
>CAMLML010000075.1 GCA_946481095.1 uncultured Cellvibrio sp. | reverse complement strand
GCTCCTGCATTACTCTACTACATCACTTCCATGTGATTATTCGCAGGGATGACGAAGTGAAATTAAACAAAAATGAATTCGTGCAAAGGTCTTTTTTAATTTTTAAATTTATGAAAGTTTTGCGCAAATCATTTATCCAAATTCTTCGTTCCTTCACGAAAATAACCATCAATTTATTTTGAACATATTAGACCTTTAAATAAAAAACCCGGCATGGCGCCGGGTTTTTGCAAACAATATTTAATTACTTCGGACTCATACGCATAACTCTGACACCATGCGCCGGAATATCAAGATTCAACATTTCAGCAGTTGAACCTTTTTCGCCATTCCAGATATCGCGCCAGTTGAGAGCTTGTTTATCAAACCAGATTTCGTGTTTGCTAATGTCATCCTTCATGTAATGTTCTTTCCATTTGAGCTGATATTTTTTTGCGGTGTCCGCACGATTTAAAAACAGGAAAGCGTAATCACCTTTTTCAAGCGGTTTGACGTAAATTTCTATATCACCTTCATCAATCCACTTCATAGCCTGAATGCCGAGCTTGTCCTGATTGATTGCAATCATGTCTTTATTGGTGAGAATTTTTTTAGTGGTTTCCGACATGCTACGCAAATCGTTCCCGGCAATTAACGGAGAGGCCATAATTGCCCATAAAGAAAAATGGGAACGATCTTCTTCTTCGTTCATACCATTGCCGACTTCCATCATATCCATATCATTCCAGTGACCTGGCCCTGCATATTTACGCAACCCGGCTTGTTTATCGAGTATTGGCAATACACCCCATGATGACCATGAACCATGATTGTGTTCGCAACTCCAGCAAGGATAAATATCACCCGTGGTACGCCATGAATGACCAACATCAGTTGCCCATTCCCAGGGTTTGTTATCGCCCCATTCACAAATGCTGAACAGCATCGGGCGACCGGATTTATAAATTGCATCGCGCATAGTGGCGTAAGCCGATTTGGGATTAATGTCTTGCGTATCACACCAATCGTATTTCACATAATCAATGCCCCAACTCGCATAAGTAATCGCATCCTGATACTCATGGCCACGACTACCGGGGCGACCGGCACAGGTTTTATTACCTGCATCGGAATAAATTCCCAGCTTCAAACCTTTTGCATGCACATAATCAGCAAGTGCTTTCATACCCGATGGAAATAATTTTTTATCAGGATGGATAAAACCTTTTTCGTCGCGCTGCCCATGCCAGCAGTCGTCGATATTGATATAAACATATCCGGCATCCTTCATTCCTGATGACACCATGGCATCTGCCATTTCACGAATCATTTTTTCATCGACATTACAGGCAAATGTATTCCAACTGTTCCACCCCATTTGCGGGGTTTTTCCCAACTGATCAAATTTTTGTGCATGGGAATGGACAGCAATCAATAACAGCAAACTACTCATTAGTGAAAGAAGATTTTTTATTTTCATAAGTTAGCCTCGTAGTGATTAAAAATTTTATTCGTAAAGTTTTACATATCGTCATACCTGCGCAGGCAGGAATCCAGGATTCGAAAGCTGGATCTCTGCCTACATAGGGATGACAGTGTTGTGGAATTTAATATTAATTATCAGATAAATTATTTTATTTGCAAAAAAACTGCAAATTTCATTGCAGTTTTTTACCCGGATTGAAATAACACCTTATTTTTTATTTAACCTGTGAATTTCCTTATTAAATTTTTGAATAATTTTGATGGTGGATTTATCTGTATCAAATACACCGTACATACCTTGTTGTTCTTGTGGTGGATCACCCATCAAATCATCACCTTCCTGCCACCAATAGTTGGGGCGATTTGTACGCGCAGCACCATTCCATGCCCAGAAGTTGTAACCGGCAATGGCTTCGCCTTTTTTCATGCGTGGCAACAATACATCAAACACATGCTGGTAAAATTTATCGCGATAATGAGTTTTGGCTTTTATATCATAGGAACCCATGTCGCGATCCAAACCAAATTCTTCCAGCACTATCGGCATTTTCATTTCATTTGCCCAATCAATATGGGAGTTCAAATAATCCTGGCCTTTCTGCCAGGCAGAATCCCAGGTTTCTTTTGGCTTGTATTGATCGAACCAGCTCCAGTTTCGAATCCACATGTGATAAGTCAGGTAATCAACATTCGGCAAAGTGTGTGCATCAACAAATAATTTTTTATCGCGCGCAGAGCCCCACAAACCTTCACTGCCCGTGGAAATTAAATGTTTCTTATCAAGGCCTCTAATGTAATCCGTAGTTTTTTTAATCCAATCAACATAAATCTTTTTTTCCTCAACACCGGCTTTATCATTGCCGGGACGCGGCTCATTCGCCAATTGCCAGGACATAATGGTTGCGTCGTCTTTATAAGCTTTGCCATTGATTGTGTTTACACGATTCACAATTTTATCAATCGTTTTACGAAACTCTGTTTGTGCTTTTTCACTTTGATAAAAGCTGGCTGATTTAGCCATAAAACCATTCCAGTCTTTGGTGACGTTGGGATCTTGCACTGGCTGTCCATCAATCCAACTCATGTATTGCGTCATGCCACCTGACCATTGCCAAAAATTATTCAGATACAACACCACTGTCATATCGCGTTTGGCTAACTCAATTAATAAATAATCCAGGCCGATTAATAAATTTTCATCGTACTGACCAAAACCATTAGTCGTTGCCGGTTTTACAGCAGAATTGATATCGCTTTTTTCCGATACAGCCAACACACGTAAATTATTGACACCCATTTTTTTAAGCGCATCCAATTCTTTGGCCAAACGTGCCCTGTCACCAACGTTGGACGGCGCACCCAAATAAGCCGCATACCACATATTGGTGCCAGCAATGTAATAAGGCTTGCCGGATTTTTTGAATTGAACACCATCAACACTGACAAAATTATCAGATGATGCGAAAACATTGACTGCAAAAATCGCAATCAACAGTGAGAGGTATTGTGTTAGTTTTTTCATTATTTTTTACTCGCTGTGTATTTTTAAATTTTTCTAAATATTACCCTTCCAGCCTCCCCGAAGGGGAGGAACAGTCCCCCACTTTGAAAAAGGGGGGTTAGGGGGGATTTAAAATCTTTATAAAACTATCTATCTTAAATCCCTCCCCCGCCTCCCTTTTTCAAAGGGAGGAGCTAGCCCGATTTCCTTTCGAAGAGAGAGCTGAGTGAGGCTTGTTTTACTTCAACAACCTCATCACTTCCATCATCGCTCTGCCATTGTGATAAGGGCATTTCCAGAATCCAGCTTTATAATCGGGCTGCAGTGATTGGTCATCAAGATTTGACAACCAAAACCACTCGCCGTTTTGCGAATCAATGTGATGTCGCTTGATAAAGCGCCAGATATTTTCTGCAACAAAAAAATACTGCTCTTCTTTTGTTACAGAATAAATATACAAATAACCCACCAGGGCTTCTGCCTGAACCCACCAGACACTGACATCACTAATAGTCTGACTTGCAAAATCGTAGGCATCCATTAAATGCCCGTCTTCCGCAAGAGCCTCTTGCAAATTGGTTTTGGCTATCGCCAGCAAATCCGGAAATAAACAATCAAAATATTTTTTATCACCAAGCGTTTCCAAAGCCATGGCGATCAACCAAACCGCTTCTATATCATGGCCATAAGTAAAACCCGGTGAAAAATCCTGCCATTGCATATCCATAAACATGCGCAAGTGATTGGTTTTGCGGTCAATCATAAATCGATCAAACATTTCAATGTTATATCGCAATGCAGAACCAATCGCCGCATCAGAGACCAGTTCATACAAACTGGTATAGGCTTCCATAATATGCAAATGCGTATTTTGTGATTTGGGATAATTCAAATCTTTGTCACTCAAACGCAAATCATCAATTAAATTCCACTCGCGCGTAAATGCTTCCAGATAACCTTGATTGCTATGATCGATTGCATTCTTCTCAATTAAGGCAAATAGATTCAATGCTTGTTTGAGCGCATCAGAATTATGATTGAGTTTGTAATAGGCACAAAGCGCGTAAATCACAAAAGCCTGTGCATAGATTTGCTTTTTAGTATTGGCAGGTTTTCCAGACGCATCCAATTCCCAATAGACACCGCCGTATTCTTTATCGACGAAATAATTCATCATATAAAAATAGGCGCGATCTGCTGCTGCTTTATAATCCGGATTATCAATTTCTCCAGCGACTTCGCTAAAAAACCAAAGAATACGGGCGTTAAGTATAACGCCCTTATTAGCCTGTTTGACCGGAGAGTTGTCAACTGACACCTCTCCGTAAAACCCGCCGAGTTCCTGATCCTGAGTGTGATTTACCCACCAGTCAGCAATAGCAATTAACTCTTGCCGACATTCTGTTTGCAACCGGGTTGATTGAATCGAAAAACTGGATGCATTCATTCACTTACACCAGATTTTTCATCACTTGCAAATTCGCTGCAATCAATTGATTGCGTGTTTGCACCGAGGCAGCAGAACGCAAACCATCTTCCGGTGTGTTTTTGCAGTAATCAATTAATTTTTCAACACTGGAAGTTGCAACATGCATACGCGTGTCTGATGAAGCGTAATAAATAAACACTTCATTTTTTTCATTCACAATCCAACCATTGGCAAAAGTCACGTTGGATACATCGCCGACACGCTCTTCACCATGCGGCGCAATAAAATGTCCAGCCGGACGATGACTAATCACCCATGGACGCTCAAGTTCGGTCATGAACATATACAAGGTGTAGCGCAAACCGGCAGCGGTATTACGTACACCGTGTGCGAGATGCAACCAACCTTCTGCAGTTTTAATAGGTGCAGGGCCTTGTCCATTTTTGACTTCTTTAATAGTGTGATACACCTTGGGATCAACAATCACTTCTGATTTCACTTCTGCGTTGATCATGCTGTCAGTCAATCCCCAACCAATTCCGCCGCCCGCACCCACAGAAATAAATCCATCTTGCGGACGTGTGTAAAGCGCATATTTGCCATCAACAAATTCCGGATGCAAAACCACATTGCGCTGTTGACCTGAATAAGTAATTAAATCCGGTAAACGCTCCCAGGTTTTTAAATCTTTGGTACGCGCAATACCACATTGTGCTTCAGCTGCGGATGTATCGTTAGGACGGGTTTCATCTTTACGCTCGGTGCAAAACAATCCATAAATCCAGCCATCCTGATGTGCAGTTAAACGCATGTCGTAAACATTGGTGTCCGGGCGTTCTGTTTCGGGCATGGTGACCGGATAATCCCAGAAACGAAAATTGTCTACACCGTTAGGGCTTTCAGCAATTGCAAAAAACGATTTACGATCTACACCTTCTACGCGCACAGCAAGAATATATTTTCCATTCCAATAAAGTGCGCCGGAATTAAACGCGGCGTTCACCCCCTGACGCTCCATTAAAAAGGGATTGGTTGTTTCATTTAAATCATAACGCCAGAAAATCGGCGCATGCTCTGCTGTCAGAATCGGATTTTCATAACAGTCGTAAATGCCATTGCCTGACTTTTTGATTGGATTTTTTTTAGTGATCAATGCTTCGTGCTGCTGAAACAGTTGTTTGACCTTTTGTGTAAATTCACTCATAACTTCTTTTTAACTCCGGTGTTAGATTAAATTTTATGGCTCCTCCCCCTGCCAAGGGGGAGCTGGGGAGGGTAGAGATTTAAATCAAAAAAACATTACCTCATCCTCCCCTTGACAGAGGCAGGAACAAAACAAATCACTGTTTGATTAAATGCTCATCCTTGGTTCCTTTTAGAAGTTCCGGTGGCAGATCGCTTGGATAATCCTGTAAATGTTGGTACCAGTTTTTCCATAAAAATAAAGCACAAATCGCTACAATCCCTAAAGCAATTGCAAATTCAGTGTATTGATGAATTACCAGGAAAATCGGCGCAGCGACAATTGACGTTTGCCAAACAATTCCAACAACCACATTCACCATGTCACGCTTGAAGTTGGTATTGGCAGCAATGGCACCATGCTCTTTTATAGCGGCTTCACGCACAGGCCCCCAAAATCCCCATGGGCGAACTTTTACATAAAATTTTGTCAGTACGGTCATATCGGTAGGCTGGGTTTTTAATGAAGCGAGCACACAGGCAATCATGCAAACCAAAAATAACCAGGGGAATGCATAAATAAAATCAACTTTTTCCAACTGCAATCCAAATATTGTCAGGCTATGTGCAATAGCAGTATTGGCTTGCGGAACGGCGAGACCCAGTGCGATAAAAATACCTACGGCCATCCCCCAGAAATATCCATACGCATTAAATCGCCACCAATACCATTTGAGTACGTTGGATGCGGTATAACCACCGAACAACCCACTCACCAACCATTGAATAACTTCGTTCAAGCTGGGAATAAAAAATCCAAGTGAAACACCAAACACAATAAAAAATAATGAGACGGCATAACTCATATAAACATAACGTTTGGGATGCGCATTGGGATTGATGTAACGTTTATAAACATCATTGACGACATAGGCAGGTGCAGCATTCACTGTTGCTGCAAAGTTGGACATAAACGCTGCTAACAAACCGGCAATCAATAAACCCATCAATCCACTGGGAATATAATTTTTCAACACAAATGGCAGAATTTGTTCGAAATCAACATTCTCGCCCATCGCATTTAAATCGTTCATAAAAAATGCCAGTGCCATTACGGTCAAACCGGCAATCAGCATATAGCGCGGGAACATTAATACGACCGTGACAAACCCGCTCATTTTGGCGGCATCCTTCGGTGACTGCGTGGATAAGACACGCTGCATATCATAGTTAGGTGCAGGGCCTGCCAAACTTAACAACACCCCTTTGAACAGCATCAACATAAAAAAGATGGTAAATAAAGAGTAACCATCTGTCGCAATTTTGGTATTGGCTGCATCCAGCTTTCCGGCCCAATCGATATTCAATTCCCAGCCAAATAAAATACTGTCCCAACCATTGGGTACAACAGCCGCCAACATTTCCGGCGAAACTTTATTCATGGCAATGATGCCCACACTGATACTGGCAATGGTGGTCACAATAAATTGAAAAACTTCGGTGAATACTACAGAAAACATGCCGCCTTTGATGATGTACAAAGTGGTAATCGCAGTCATGATCAAGCCGTAGTACATATCATTTAGATGTGGATCTTCCGATAATTTCCACGGGAAAAATACCGATGCAAATTTTCCAATCCCGATAAATCCGTAAGCGAGAAAACCAATCACGCTGACCAGCGCAAAAATAACCACTATGACGTTGGATAAACGTGCACCCATGCCATCACCAAAACGGAAGGTTATCCATTCAGCGCCTGTCATCACACCGGAACGACGCAACCAGGTCGCTAAAAACACCATCAAAAATATTTGGTTAAAGACGGGCCAAAGCCAGGGAATGTAAATGCTGGTGAGACCGTAGACGAAGAGTAAATACACCAGCCACATAGTGCCTGATATATCAAACATACCCGAGGCGTTGGACAAACCCAGCATGTACCACTTGAGTTTATTACCGCCAAGAAAATAACTGTTCATATCCTTGGACGCGCGGGATGACACCCAAAACCCGACGCATATAGTGGAAAAAATAAATAGCAAAACAATTGCCAGATCCAGAATGGGAAGATTCATGAATTACAACCTGATTATTATATGTACATTATCAGCACCCCTTTTTGGGCTGCTCCTCGCATGTAGCAAAACAGTGTTTGCCAGACAGCCTGTCCTTAAAAACACTAACCTAACGCCCCCAAAACCTTAAAGTCCATTCGAATTTAAGCCGGATCGACAATGTAACCGTTTACACCATTTTTTTCCAGTGTTTTTAACCAATTACTTGTAGTAAATTTTCAACGCCGTTTAATTCCCCTCCCCCACATAAATAGAAATCGGGAAACCTATGTCGAATATCCGAGATGTCGCTCGTCTGGCTGATGTATCTGTAGCCACTGTGTCACGCGCTTTAAGTAACCCGGAAAAAGTGTCTCCTGCAAGCCTGGAAAAAGTCCATGCGGCAATTGCCGAGCTGAGTTACAAACCCAATATGCTGGCTCGCAATTTTCGCTCGGCTAAAGCTTATGCGGTATTGGTGATGGTGCCCGACATAGCCAACCCCTTTTATTCGCTGTTTATTCGTGCGCTTGAAGACCGCGCTCAGCAAAAAGGTTACGCCGTGTTGTTGGGCGACACGCGGGGAACCGTCGAAAGAGAACTGGAGTACATTCGCCGGGTCGAAACCCGTTTGGCAGATGGCATCATCCAGTTGCGGCCCAGCTCGGAAAAAAGCCAAAACAACATTCCCCCGGATGTCCCCTGTGTTAACGCCTGCGGATGTGAATTTACCAGCGGCCCGGCAATTCGTATCGACAATCGCAAAGCCGCCAAAATGATGGTGGATTACCTGATTTCGCTCGGACACAGACGTATAGGCGTTATTTCAGGATTAAGAGACAACCCTCACGCCGTTGATCGTTTGGCCGGTTACAAAGACAGCATCGAAGAAGCCGGAATTCCTTTTGATCGCGATCTGATTGCCGAAGGCGACTTCACTATGTGGTCGGGCCTCAACGCCGCATTCCAGTTTTGCAACATGCAAAACAAACCTACCGCCATTTTTTGCATGAATGATGAAATGGCAATTGGCGCCATGCAAACACTGAAATCCAATGGTTTCAAAATTCCGGAAGATATTTCCGTAACGGGTTTTGATGATATTTCCTACGCAAAATATTCTGACCCCAGCCTCACCACCATTTCCCAACCGGCAGAAGAAATGGGAAAACTGGCAATGGATATGTTGCTGAAAATGATTGAAGGTGAACCCCTCAGTCAACGTGAATGCGTATTGCCAACCGAATTTATTATTCGCAAGAGTACCGCACCGGTGAAGAAATGATGAATATTCCTGTTAATTCATGAATATTCATCTTCCCAGTTTTACAAGAATTCCCAAGAATAAATCAAACCGCTCTCTTGAGATCCAAAACTTAAGATGAACGGTATCTTTTATTCCCAGCTAAAGGAAATCCCGATGAACATTGGTGAACGCATTAAACAAATTCGTGCAGAAAAAAATCTGACGCAACCTCAGTTAGCCGAGATGATTGGTATTGAACAATCTTATTTATCCAAACTGGAAAATGACAAGTCCATTCCATCCGCCGATATTTTTCAGTCACTATTAAAAGGTCTGGAATTGACCACTACAGAGTTTCTGCAAGGCATCGACAAAGATTCAATGCACAAACAACTCAAACACATACCCGAAGTAGCCAATCATCTGGCAGCACAAATCACAATCAAAATACATTCGGTTAAAAAATGGCTTTACGTTTCTGCCGCACTTTGCATTTTGGGCTTAACCCTGATTGTGGCAGGTCATCGCGGGTTAATTTTTAGCAATACTGTTTATCAATATGAATCTCTGGGTATTACCAAACCTGGCGAGCCCAAAGAATTATTTTTTGATGACCGAATCCGGCATATTTTTTTAGTTAAAACCATTTGGCCAAGCAATGAGCAACACAACATAGTCAAAACCTTTGAAAGTGAGCGAAGGGATATTCAAATGATTTTAAAAGATCAATATTTAGGTGATAGCTACGTTGAAAAAGTGGAAGGCGGTTTTAGAATGTTTAGATCAAGGGGAAGCCATCCCACTGAAAGATTTGAAAACCGCTGGTTAATGCTTGTCGGCTTCTTGTTAACTTTCTGCGGTGTGTTTGGTTTTATTACGGAATATCGATTGCGTAAATTGCAAATTTAACAATGGCGGGCATATTGCCCACCATTGTTAATGCAAAATCGCTCCCTGATATAACTGCTGAACTTTTTCCGCACTGAAGTGGTAGTGTTGATTACAAAATTGGCAATCCATATCAATGCTGCCTTTTTCGGCAAGAATATCCTCCAACTCTTCTTTACCCAGGGCAACCAACGCCTGAATGCACCTTTCTTCCGAACAAGAACATGCAAAGTGTAACTCTCGCGGTTCGTAAACACGCAATTGCTGCTCATGAAACAAGCGATACAAAATATCCAGATGATTTAATTGCAAAACTTCTGCTGGCTTTAGTGTTGCGGCCAAAGTGACCAATGTTTCCCAATTTTCGGCATTGGCTTCTGCACTGGCGATTTGTTGTGGCAAAGCTTGTAACATTAATCCGTGTGCCGATTGTGAGTGCACTGTTAACCAAATACGCGTAGCCAATTGTTCGGATTGTTCAAAATAATGTTCAATACACGCAGCAAGATTATCCGCCTCCATTGGCACAATGCCCTGATAACGCTCCAATTTTCCGGCAAAATTTTCAGCGCGTTTCGGCTCAATCGTAATCACAATCACCCCTTGCCCCAATAGCTCACGCAAATTGGCACCGAGCGCAATTTCATCGGTTAATTCAATATCCGGGTTTTGTCGAATAATGCCACGCACTTCATTGTGATGAGTACACTCCGCCATCACGGTTGACACTGGCCCATTGCCATGAGCTTGCAAAATAATTTTTCCATCCATTTTTAATGTGGATGAAAGCAATCCAACAACCGCCAAAAATTCCCCCAATAGCTTTTTCATGGAAGGCGAATAAGGATTGTTGTCCATCACTTGTTGATAAGATTGTTTTAAGGACACTATCTCGCCACGAATATCGCAATTATCGAACAAAAATTTGTGCAGGTGATCGGTATTACTCATAACAACTTCTCTGAAAATTTAATTTTTTGTTCCCCACTTTGAAAAAGGGGGGTTAGGGGGGATTTAAAAACTCAGATCATTTAACCATTTTAAATCCCTCCCCCGCCTCCCCTTACGAAGGGGGAGGGTTAGGGTGGGGTTTGTTTTATTCATCCGCCGAAAAAATATTCTGAAAACGATGAATCTGTCTTCGTTCTTTTTTGTTGGGTTTGTGATCGCTGATAATAAAATTCGCCAAGCCTGCTTTGCGATCTGCTGCTTGTTTTTCACGTTTTTGTTTGCTGGCTTCAGTTTCTTCATACAGCAGTGCTGCTTCCGGTGCACCACGGCGCTGATCTGACAAGGCTTTTACAATCACAACTTTTTCAGTCAAATCCTGACGGATTGTCAATTCCAAACCGGTGGTCATTTCTTTGCTGGCTTTTACACGCTGGCCATCGCAATGAACTTTTCCGCCTTCAATCGCTTGTTTGGCTAAATTGCGGGTTTTAAAAAATCGTGCGGCCCAGAGCCATTTGTCGATGCGAATTTTGCCATCGTCCTGATCATCATCATCTTCATGCGTACGTTGGGATTTTCGTGTCATAACAATTACCTGACAGGCAATATTTCATCGAAGTGATTCACTGCCGGAAATTCACTCATACTTCTGGGTTGCTGGCTATCCGGTTGATGAATACCCAATAGATGGGCAATACCAAAATTTTTTGCGGTATTTAATACACTGACCGTATCATCAATAAATAAACTGCGTTGTCGATCAAACGGAAAAGCTTGTGACATTTGCATCCAGAAATGAATTGATTCCTTGGGTTCTGCAAAATCGTGGGAAGAAATAATTTTATCGAGATACTGATCAAGCCCGGTCATCGCAATTTTTAAATTGACGCTGTCGCGATGCGCATTGGTGACCAACCAGATTTGTTTATCGGCTTCGCGTAACTGGGTTAAAAATTCTTTGACGTGAGGTCGATAGGCAATTTTGTGTTGTACTTCTTTTTTTAGTGCCGGGATATCCACCGAAAAAGTGTCTGACCAAAAATCCAGGCAATACCATTGCAGGGTACCGCGATAGGATTCTATGTGAGCATTTAAAGTTTGCAGTGTGTGATCCAGATCCAATCCATGAATATCGGCGTAACGTTTGGGCAACCAGGTTTGCCAGAAATAATTATCAAAATGTAAATCGAGCAAAGTGCCGTCCATGTCCAGAAGCACTGTGTCTATATCCTGCCAATTGACCCGAACCTTTCCCGGTTCAACTTCCGCTTGCTGACTTACTGATACCATAACGCCGACTCTATATGTAAACTGACTCAAAAACTGATTTTGCGTAGACTTGCAGATGTTGCACCAATAATCCGACACAGGGAACCAATGACCAAACAAAAACCCGACATACTGAGCCGCAAACGACTGGTATCCAGCCTCCGATTTCGTTCGGATGAAATCCATTTACGTTTTGGCAATGGCGAAGAGCGACATTACGAAAAACTTTGCAGTAGCGGCAATGGCGCAGTGCTTATTGTACCCATGTCCGACGAAAATACAGTGCTTATGGTGCGCGAATATGCCATGGGATTGGAAAATTACCATCTGGGTTTACCCAAGGGCGCCCGCGACCCGGGTGAAACACTGCCCGAAGCCGCCAATCGTGAATTAAAAGAGGAAGTCGGTTATGGCGCAGGGGAATTGGTATTTCTCAAGCGCATTTATTTGTCACCTTCTTATATGGAACACAGCATTAATGTTTTTGTTGCTCGCCAACTTTATCCCGAACGACTAATAGGCGATGAACCCGAACCCATTGAGGTAGTGCCAATAAAACTTGACGATATTAATCAGATAGTGGCCCGTGCCGATGTCTGCGAAGGTCGCAGTATTGCGGCACTTTATCTGGTGCGGGAATGGTTGAAAGGTAATTTTGTGCCCAGCGAAGAATGTCCGGAATGATTGAATTTACAAGCGCGCAAATGGATAAGCTGTTGCAACTGGTCAAGCTGGCAGGCGACGACATATTGCAGATCTACCAGAACCCTGAAACCACACAATTGGTGACCAAGGCGGACACCTCTCCTTTAACTGCTGCTGACCTGGCTGCCCATAAACGGCTGGCGGAAGGTTTGGCGGCTATCAGCCCCTTGCCCGTTTTATCGGAAGAAAGTTGCCCGACTGATTATGCACAAAGGCAAGAATGGGAAAGCTTCTGGCTGATAGACCCGCTTGATGGCACCAAGGAATTTTTGGCTCGAAACGGTCAATTCACAGTAAATGTCGCGCTGATCAATAAAGGCTCAAGTATTTTGGGTGTGGTTTATCAGCCCGTCACCGGAAAATTTTATTGGGCGCAATCAAACACTGGCGCATGGCGAAAAATCGGTGACGAGATTGTGCAAATTTTCTGCGAACCATTGGCAAATCGCTACCAACAACAATTACCTTTGCGTGCACTGGTGAGCCAACACCATCACAGCGTATCTTCCCGGAAAAAACTCGACCAGATACAAACCCATTGGCCAAACAAAATTGAAATTTTTCCACTGGGAAGTTCGCTTAAAATTTGTGCGGTAGCAGAAGGCAGTGCCGATTTATATCTACGCACAGGGCCAACCAATGAATGGGACACTGCGGCTGCTCATGCAATATTGGACGCAGCCGGTGGAAAATTGGTCAGTTTGCAATCGACCCGACCATTCACCTACAACCAACGGAACACTCTTCTTAATGGAGATTTTTGCGCCAGCAGCGACCCCGATTTAATTCTGCGTTGGTTAAACAATCACCCCTCCCAGTCCCAGCCATAATTTCTTCAAAGCCTTATTCGCCAAGACTCCAAAAGTGTTCTACCTTAAAAGAATATTCAGGTATCAGTTTTGCACTTAAGGGGTAGTAGATGTCGAGACATGACGCGGATGTCGAGGGTCAGGAGTTAGCTAAACGGGATAAGTTGTTACGCATAAAATTAGTCGCTGATATAGAAAAATTTGAAAGACAACTTCACGAGCTTAAATCTGCCGGCAGTTCTGTCAATTTTTCGGATATACAAACGCTAAAAGAATTGATCAACACCCGAAAGGAAATGCTCAAGCGAATTAATTTTTAACCTGTGTTTTTTATTATTCACCTGGTTACACAGAGACCAAAATTGTCACATTGTGATGATTTAGTAACAAAACAAACTTTTTTTGAACCTTGGCAACAAAGGCCTGACTGTGAAAAATAAATATTAAAAATAATGAGCCTGTAACTGTGCACCTAGTCACATTCGCTGACAGTGCTCAAAACTAGAATGCAGAAACCAACGAATACTGCTATAAACGCAATAGTTAACAAATTACGGAGTTACCCATGAGAATTATTTGTTCTCTTGTTAAATTAACAGTCATTTTGATCAGCCTCTGCCCATTGTTTCTGTCTGCACAAGAAGATGACGCAACCGCAGCTGCAGATGCTGAAGCATTAAAGGAGTCAGTTCTGACATTGAATCGCGATTTGTTGATTCTGGAAGAAGAATTGCTCTATCCCGCCAGTAGTCAAGTGGCCATCTATTTGTCCATGGATCTGGGTAATTTTTTTGCACTGGATGCGGTCAGGGTTGAAATAGATAACAAGCTGGTAGTCAGTGAAATTTACAGTGATAAACAAACACAGGCTCTGTTTCGCGGTGGTGTGCAACGGCTCTATGTTGGCAACGTGAAAGCCGGCGAGCACGAAATCAGTGCAATTTTTACCGGTCGCGGCCCCAACAGGGATTACAAACGCGGAGCAAAAATTACCCTGACCAAAACCCAGGACCCGCTGGTACTTGAGTTACGCATTCAGGATTCCGAATCACAAATGCAACCCAAATTTGATATCAAACAATGGCAGATGTGATGTCTCTTTTTTCTCTGAAAAAAAAAATCCAACTGATCTCACTGACATTGTTCGTTAGTGCGACCCCGACGATTGCCAAAGAAAAAGCCAAAACTTCGGTAGCGGATTTACGTTACGGAGTCACGCTTTATCATTATTACCAACAGGATTATTTATCTGCATTGGCAGAATTGATGGTGGCGGATTCACGTGATGGCATTAAAGGTCATGGCAACAATCCGGAATTAATTGCAGGCGGTATCAGCTTGTCATTTGGTATGCAGAACCATGCCGAATCGGTTTTTAATTCCATACTGAAAGATGAAAGCCGCCCTCAATATGCCCGCGATGCAGCCTGGTTTTATCTGGGAAAATTACAATATTTACGCAGTGATTTTGAGGGTGCTGCGCGCAGCTTCGAAAACATCAGCAATAAAGCATCTGCCAATTTGCAAGCCCAGGTTTCTGCACTGAAAATTAATATTGCCATTCGACAAAATAATTTTAGCCAGCTGAATTTAAAATCACTCAGTCAAAAAAAGTTGCTGGCCTGGAGCCCTTATGCCACTTACAACCTGGGTTCTGCTTATGCGCGCAGTGGGAATTTCGAGCAGGCTGAATTTTATTTTAATGAATTAAATGATTTGCACAGCGAAGAAAGTGCGCTAACCAAAAAGGAACTCTGGGCATTACAGGATAAAGCGGCAACCGCCATGGGCTATACCTTTCTCGCGCAAAAAAAATATGATCTGGCAATAGATCAATTTACACGTGTCAGGCTGGACACCCATCTTTCTCATCAGGCTCTGCTGGGATTGGGATGGGCTTATTTATCACGACAAGAATATGAAGCTGCTCTCGCCCCGTGGCAATTGCTGAGTCAACGCAGCCTGTCCTTGCCTGCTGCGCAAGAATCTATTTTGGCTTTACCTTTTGCGTATGAAAAATTGCAATCTCCGGGAGATGCACTGGCGGCGTATCAGGAAGCAGAATCCCGTTTTACACAAGAAATTCAATTTATTCGCGATATGCGACAAACCTTGACTGAAGGTGAATTGTTAACCCTGATTGGCGGCCCTGCATTAACCGCAAAAGAATTACGCGAAGAATGGGAACGCACCAAAGACCAACCGGGGATCAGTGCTGCTATTGCCGCAGAAGGTGAGCACTGGTTGAAACTGGAAAGTCACAGCATTATCAAAACGCGCTCGGTTTATTTGAGCGAATTATTTTCACAAAGCCGCTTCCAAACACGTGTATTGGATATTCGCGACTTATTGCATCTACAACAGGTCATGCAAAATTGGCAACCGAAATTAATTCTTTACAAAGAATTATTAATCGAAAAACAAGCCAACCGCAGTCTCGATAAACAAAAAGTGATCCAGGAAAAAATTGATCAGCAAGTCAATGATCTGGTCAAACAACGCGATGCACTGACTGCACGCATCCATCGCATCGAAACCGAACATGATTATCTGGCGCTTGCGGATAAAGACACTCGTCAAATGTATGGCATAGTCAAACGATCAGAACAAGCCCTTCAAAAGTTACAAGCAGCAGGCAAAAACAATCTGGATGCTGCTGAAAAACTGCGCATGTTCAAAGGCATTTTGATATGGCGCGCCGCACAATCTTATCAAGGCAATATGATTGAATTACAAAAAAATTTACAAACTCTGGTTTCAACACTGGATGCAGCTCTGGCAACACAAGCGCGCATTCGTGAAATTACGTCTACCAGTTTTGACATACAACCCATGATGGAAAGATTGAACAAATTAACTGCAGACACCAACAACCAATTGACGGTGAATGCGCATCTGTTGGATTTGCAAACCAGTTTATTACGCCACGATGTTGACACCCAATTGGAAATACATGAAAAACGCCTGACTCACTATTTGGCGCAATCACAATTGGCTATTGCGCGTTTGTATGACACAGAGCTAAGGAAACAATCACAATGAAATCCTTCAGCCGTATTGGTTTATCACTTTGTTTATTGGCAAGCCTGGTTAATTTCACGGCCTGTAGTTTTTTAAGTAATGATGATCGCGGTCGCACACTGGCCGATTTACCCAAACCGAAAAAACCGGACAACAAACGCCAGGTTGAAGTGCAATCCATTTCCACTATTGAACAAAGTTACCAACGTGCACTGAGTGCGGCTGAAGATCCTGCTTTGCGTCAACAAATCAAAGCGCGTATTGCCGATCTGGAAATGGTGCGCAGTGAAAAAGATCAGTTAAATGCCGCTGGCGCTGGCCGCCATTACGACAAACCCATTACGCTTTACCGTGAATTATTAGCACAACAAACGCAAAATAATTCAGCGGCCAAAGGGGTTGCGGTTGATCAATTGCGTTATAAATTGGCAAAAGCCTTATCAATGGATGGCCGCACCGAAGAAGCCGGGCAAGTACTTGATCAGTTGGCCTCTGAAAATTCTTCCTCACCTTTTATTGCAGAAACCCAATTCCGTCGCGCCGAAAAAGCATTTGCTGATGGTGATTATGCTGCTGCCGAACGCAATTATGAAAGCGTGGTGAAAGGCGATAATCCGGCGCTGCAACAAAATGCGCTGTATATGAAAGGTTGGTCACAATTCAAACGCAGCCAATATGATTTAGCTTTGGTGTCGTTCACCCAGGTGCTGGATCAATTATTAGGATCTGCACAAAAACCGGAAGACATTGATAAAGTCATTACCGATATGGGGCCATCAAAAGCCAATTTGGTAAAAGATACTTTACGGGTAATGGCGATTGGTTTGTCATATCTCGACGGTGCAAAATCCATTTCACAATTGGAATCAGAAACAGGCGGCCCCCGCGCTTATCAATTTATGTTGTATCAGCAATTGGGTAATTTGTATCTCGAACAAAAACGTTACACCGATAGTGCGGCTACTTATCAACATTTTGTTGTTGAAAATCCTGATTCCGATTTCGCGCCCAGTTTCAGCATCAAAATTATTGATGTTTACCAACAAGGCGATTTTCCTGATTTGGTATTGCCTGCCAAAAAAGATTTTGTGCAACGTTATGGTGTGAACAGTCAACATTGGGCCAAACGTCAAGGTGCCATAGGTGATAGCGCACTGGCTTATTTGCATCAATCACTGGTAGAACTTGCGCAATTTGACCACGCGGAAGCGCAAAGTTTGCAAGCTGCCAACAAAGTTAATGAAGCCACAGCTGCATTTACACGCGCAGCCAGATGGTATCGCGAATTTGTGCAGACTTTTCCAAAAGATGCGCAGGTTGCCGAGATGCACTTCCTGCTGGCTGAATGTTTAAATCAATCAGGTGATTTGGCGGCAGCACTGACCGCTTATGAAATTGTTGCTTATGATTACAAAGACAAAATGCGCGGTGCCGAATCAGGTTATGCTACTGTGTTGTTGCCACAACAATTGATTTCAAATGCACGCAATATTTCTGCCGAACAACTTTCCGAGTGGGCAGATCGCAAAATTGAAAACGCATTGCGCTTCGCCGAATTTTATCCAACCGATGCACGTGCAATTAATGTGTTGGCTGATGCAGGCAGTGAATTGTTGCAACAAAATCGCTTCCCCGAAGCCAAAATTGTTGCTGAACGTGTTTTGGCCTGGCAACCACCCGCTGATGGAAAATTACAATTCACCAGCTGGTTAATTTTAGGACACAGCCGATTTGAATTAAAAGAATACCCCGCTGCCGAACAAGCCTATATACAAGTGCAAAGAATGCTCCCCGCTTACGGACAAATGCCCGGTGCTCCCACATTACAACAGGTGAATGAACGCATTGCTGCCAGTATTTACAAACAAGCAGAACTGGGTTTGGAGCAAGGCAACAAAGACGAAGCGATTGCACAATTGTTGCGTGTTGCTGAAACCACTCCGGGAACTGAAATTGCGATCAAAGCACAATATGATGCCGGTGTTTATTTAATGGAACAGGAAAAATGGTCGCAGGCAGAAAATGTGTATTTATCTTTCCGTCAAAAATATGGACAAAATGCACTGGCTGCAACCATACCGGCAAAAATGGTATTGATCTATCAAAACCAAAGCAAATGGCAATTGGCTGCGGATGAATTAAGTATTATGGAGCGCACCAGTACCGACCCCAATGTGAAACGACAATCGCTGTTTATGGGTGCGGAGCTTTATGAAAAATCCGGCAAACTGGATTTGGCGATTGAACGCTATTCGCGTTTTGCAAAAGAATATCCAAAACCCATAACAGAAAATATCGAAGCGCAGCACAAACTGACCGAGTTGCTCGCCAAGTCCGGCGATCGCGGCCAACGACTTTATTGGTTACAAAATATTATTAATACACATCAACGAGCTGGCGGCGAAAAAACGGATCGCTCTGCATGGTTGGCTGCCAGTGCTCAATCCGAACTATCCCAACCCAGTGTTGATGAGTTTAAAAGTATTCAATTGACAGCTCCGCTTAAAACCAGCTTGCCACGTAAACGCGCCGCTTTGGAAAAAGCATTGAAAGCCCAGGAACAAGTGTTGAGTTATGGTGTTGCCGAATTTACTACCAAAGCCAATTTCACGATTGGTGAAATTTACGCGCAGTTGAGCCGTGATTTAATGAACTCTCAAAGACCACAAGGTCTCGATGAACTGGCGATGGAAGAGTATCAATCTTTATTGGAAGAACAAGCTTATCCATTTGAAGAAAAAGCAATTGAAATTCATGAAGCCAATATCAAACGTAGTTGGGATGGCACTTATGATGATTGGGTAAAACAAAGTTTTAACGTTTTGGCAAAACTCTTGCCCGCACGCTACAACAAAAACGAAACCCGCGTGGAGGTGAGTAATGAAATTTATTAATTACCTGACACTCTTGCTGATTCTTTTAATATCCGCCTGTAGTAGCTCACCGGAAAAAAAATCCCAAAAAGCGGCAAAAGGTGATGATCTGGTAATGGGTGCTCCGGGCGTTTCCATTTTGCCCCCGGGTCCTGCAACGCCAAATCCCTATTTGCAAAATCCTGTTAGTGTCAGCAAAGCAGTTGCCAGCCAATTTGCCGCCGCGCAAAACGCGATGCGCAATCAGCAGTGGTCGCAGGCAGAAAAATTACTGCTGCAAATTATTTCGGGCAACGACAAACTGTCAGGCGCACATTTAAATCTCGCCAATATTTATGCCGCACAAAAAGAAAAGGACAAAGCCGAAACTTCTTATGAAATGGCGATCTTCGCCAATCCAAATAACCTCGACGCTTACAATCAGTTTGCTATTTTTATACGTGAGCAAGGTGATTTTGTCGGTGCAGAAAATTTGTACAAGAAGGCAATAGGTGTTTGGCCATTTCATGCAGCCAGCCACAAAAATATCGCCATTCTTTACGATTTATATTTAGGCAAACCCGAACAGGCATTGCCGCATTATGAAGCTTATTTACAACTGACAGGCGAAGATAAACAGGCTGCCAGTTGGATTGCAGACTTACAACGTCGATTGGGTATTCAACCCAAGCCCAAAGCTGCCCCCGCAGCAGAAACAACCGAAGTTGTTGAAGAACCTGCAACAGAAGAAACCGGTACCGAAGAGGCTCCCGTCGCAGAAGAGGTGACAGAATGAAAAATTTTCAACCAACTTTGTATCTGATACTGCTCACAAGCATCCTGTTCGCAATAAATGTCGGCGCACAGGAAACTTCTGACGCCAAACCAGAGGCTGAATCAACAGAGGCTGCTACAGTTAAACCGGATGAGACCAAACCGACCGGAAAAAAAATGGTTGCTGAAGCCAATATCAGTTTACGCACTACGGTAACCGGTAATCAGGAACAACCTTTGGTGATGTACATTTTGCCCTGGCAGTCACCCGATAGCCCTGAATTTGATTTGGAAATGCAAAGCAGTCAGGCCGATGCTGTTTTCGGTCATATAGAACGCGAAGAATTAAATCGTCAGCTGGATTCAGCGGGCGAATTAGATGGAGAGTAAGACCCCCCTCCTAGCCTCCCCCTTGCCAGGGGGAGGAACTGTCCCTTCCCCTGGCAAGGGGAGGGTTAGGGTGGGGTCAAAAATAATTTTTAACCATTAATTAGTACGAGGTTTGAGTTTATGGATTCTTTAATTCGTTTTTTCCAGGAAGGCGGTGCCTTCATGTATCCGATTGCGGTCGTTCTGGTTATTGGCGTTGCCATTGCAATCGAACGCTGGCTGGTACTGACAGCGTCCAAATCGCAAAATCGTTCTGCATTCAATCGCATACTGCCCATGCTGCATAAAAAAGATTATGCAGCTGTTGTTAATCTGGGCAAAAGCACCGATGCACCGATTGCAAAAATTATTGCTGCCGGTGTTATTCGCATGAGCAGCTCACCTCGTCGCGATGACATTGAGCTGGCAATGGAAGAAGGTGTGATGGAGGCCATGCCACGTTTGGAAAAGCGCACAGCTTATTTGGCAACACTCGCCAATATTGCAACCTTGCTTGGATTACTCGGAACCATTATTGGTTTGATTCAAGCGTTTACTGCAGTTGCCAGTGCTGACCCCGCTGAAAAAGCAGCACTTTTGTCATCGTCGATTGCAGTTGCGATGAACACCACCGCATTCGGTTTGATTGCCGCCATTCCACTGTTAATGGCGCACTCAATGTTGGTCAGTAAAACCACTGAAATTATCGACAGCCTGGAAATGGCCGGTGTGAAATGTTTAAACATTATCAGCCATATTCATGACGTCCCTCGCACACGCTCTCAAGATACAGGCAAAGCTTAAGCTGAAACATCTTTAACCAAAATTATTTGGGAAGCGAATTATGCGAATTAAACGGCGAAACACAGGCGATGCTGACTTGGATGTCACTTCGTTTATGAATCTGATGATTATTCTGGTGCCGGTATTATTGATGGGCATGGTGTTGTCACGCATCACTGTTCTGGATTTGAAATTACCCGATCTGGCAGACTCCAGTACACCTGCGGATGAACCTCCTCAACAATTGGAAGTAATCATTCGACCAGAAAGATTTGAAGTCAATTATCCTGCCGGTGTAAAACTGCAATGGGTAGAAAAAACGGATCAAGGTGAATACAACTACGAACTGCTCTCCACTGTGCTGCAAGAAACCAAACGTTTGCTGGAAGATAAAGGCATCCAAAAAAAAGATGTTTATTTGTTATCTGAAAGCTCAACTGATTATCAAACCATTATCAGCACCATGGATACAGTCCGTTCATTTAAAGCGGTAGTTGCTGCATCCGTAGTTAATGCAGAATTATTTCCGGAAGTGGCTTTGGGTGATGCACCACCTGCGGGCCAATCCATTCGGGCAATCACGGAGGGCGCACAATGAAAAAATCCCTTCGCGCCAAACGTATGGAGAAACGCAATAGACAGTTATTGCAAGTTCCCAAATTAAATCTGGTTTCGCTAATGGATATTTTTACTATTCTGGTATTTTTTCTATTGGTGAATTCGGGTGATGTTGAAGTGCTGCAAACCGATAAAAGTATTACATTACCTATGTCAGTTTCCGAACAAAAACCGGAAAACAATTTAGTGGTTTTGATCAGCAATGATGATTTGTTAGTAGGCGGCCAACGTATTGCAGCAATAAAAGATTTGGTAGCCAGTAAAGATCAGGCTTTTGCTCCCTTAACCAAAGAGCTGAAATATCAGGCACAAAAAGCGGGCCCGCTTTCACCTGAAAAAGTCGCAACCGGTCGCCCTGTTACTATCATGGCGGACGAAAAAGTGCCTTACTCCACATTGAAAAAAGTCATGTCAACTTGCGCACTGGCTGAATATCGCGATATCGCATTGGCTGTGACACAAAAACAAGTCAGCACTTCAGGCCAGGGAGGTTAGTGATGAGCACCAGCACTGCTATCCTCAATCTACAACTCCCATGGAGTTCATCCATTCTGGATGACAAACGCTTTCAGTCCATACTGACGATATTGGCTGGCGTCATGTTAACCCTGAGCCTGATCATCAC
Organism: uncultured Cellvibrio sp.; assembly: GCA_946481095.1. The sequence goes on along the minus strand of CAMLML010000075.1, from coordinate 319 downwards.
GATTATTGAAGTTCCCGAATTAACACGCGCCGAAAAAGAAGAATTACCACCACAATTGGCCCGGGTCATTCTGGAGAAAAAAGAAATACCGCCACCGCCAAAAGTGGAACCTAAAAAAGAAGAAAAAAAACCTGAAGAAAAAAAGCCGGAAGAGAAAAAACCCGAGCCTAAAAAAGAGGAACCCAAACCTGAAAAAAAACCGGAGCCAGTAAAACCACCCAAGGCAGCAATTGAGCGTGCAAAAGAACAGGTGGCACAAACTGAATTGGCACAATTCAAAGATGATCTGGCCGAAATGCGCGAGATGATGCCCACAGTG
>CAMLML010000074.1 GCA_946481095.1 uncultured Cellvibrio sp. | reverse complement strand
ATCCCTGCGAAGGCAGGAATGACGATTAATTTTGATTCGTGCAAAACTCTCTTAATTTTGACCAAAGAATATTTTTGTCTCAAACTTTAGCAATTAGCGCTTTTGAGTGCTGGATGTTCTTTCTCCAGTTTTCAAATTATCGCAGACTGTTGTTTTACTTGTCCCGATGTATAGGTTTATACATTCCATTATTTTTTCACCTTTGCTGTAGGTGTTGATGCGCTCCCCGCCATTCTTTGTAAATGTTATATGTTCCTTTCCATGCTTAAATCCTTCTTTATACTGAGTTTGAATTCGGGTGTTTTCAGATTCGCATACGACAACCCCGGTTATTAGTTGATTTTGTGCATTGGGATCCCAAGCCATGCCATCGGGCGCTATAGCAATGTCATGGCAATTAAATTGTGCCTCTGAAGCGTAAGATCGTAAACATAAGAACAAAAGTATAAAAGCTAGAAATTTCATATGTGAAACTCATAATGTTAAATTATCCAAATCATGTCGGAAGTCGCTTCGCTCTTCCAACCTACCGCGTTTATCCTTTCAATGTACTCAATTGGTCGCAGCTTTAACGGTTGGCTGAACGGCAGATTGAGTTTCTTTTTTACCTTTGGTAATAACTTGCTGTATTTTCTGAATCAACTCAGCAATTGATTTCTCCAGAGCCGAGTTATAACTGGTTGATATGTACTGATTGAGTGCAGCAGATGCTGCCATTACAACTTCTATCTCTTTTTTGGCTGAGGGGTTTTCGTATTTTTTAATAACCTGTTCGATTTCTAATTGAGTATAATTTTTATTCCACTCTTCAGAATAAACTTTTATCGCTGTCTCTACATTCCAAGAATCCAAAAGCTGCTTCATCGTTAACGTCATCGCTTTTTCAATTTCTTGGCTTGTCTCCTTCGGCAATCCTGACAAAGTTCCTTCAAGTTGTTTCATAAGCATAGCAACCTGTTTTGCAGCATCAGCTTTGTAAGCTTCCCGTTGCGCCTGAAGAACTTTATCCACCCCCATTGCAATCATCATTCGTTCGGCAGGGGATTTTTCCTCAGCAAATATTGTCATGCTTGTGAACAGGGAGATAATTAATAATATTTTTTTCATGCTTACGTTTTCCTATATTAGAATTAAAAGCCACCATAGCAGACTTCATCAGTTTCGCTATAGTGTTTCGTCTACCGCACAATCTCCCAAACCGTAAAAAAACAACTCCCCTTCCCCACTTCGGTCTCATAACCAACTTCACCGCCCATGCGATCTACTAATTCTTTTACAATCGCAAGGCCTAGTCCGGTGCCGCTTTTTTGGCGGGTGTCGGAACTGTCTGCTTGTGAAAATTTCTGGAAGATTCGTTTGCGGAATTCGTCGGGGACGCCAGGGCCTTTGTCTTTTACTTCAATGCGAACTTGATCATTTTGTTGTAGCAACAATATTTCTACCGATTCGCCTTTGGGGGAAAATTTTGCAGCGTTGGATAAAAGATTGGACATCACTTGTGCGAACCTGAGTGAATCCACCTTGATATTCACCGCACCGATTTTATTGAGATATTGAAAACTGATACCTAATTTATCCGCGTAGGATTGATTATCTTTTAAAGCTTGTTCGATTAATCCATCAAGTGAATGCAATTGCAAATCAAATGTCATTTTGCCAGCCAGAAGTTTTTCCATATCCAGTAAATCGTTAATCAATAAACCCAAACGCTGGCTGTTTTTGTAAGCGATTTGTAAAACCTGATCAACTTTGGCGGGGACTTCCCCCAGGCTTCCAGCCGTTACCATACCCAGAGCGCCGGTAATCGAGGTTAGTGGAGTACGCAGTTCATGGCTGACGGTGGATACGAATTCGCTTTTCATTTGTTCCAGTTTAATGCGTTCACTGATGTCTACAATTTGTAAAATCCAATGAATGATTTTTTTATGGTGATAACAAATACCGATGCTGACTAACACATTCAACAAGTTTTTTTCATCAAGATGTAATTGCGTTTCAAATTGTTCATAAAGCGATTCCCCTGTTGTTATAGCATTGCGCAGGTTGGTACGAATCTGGGTTAATTTGAATTGATCCTGCGCACTGAATAATTCTTCAATTTTTTTCTGTTCGATTTGTGCTTTTGATGTTTTTAACATGGAACACAAAGCCGGGTTTACCTCCAACCATTGTTCTTTGTCATCCACTATTGCCATGCCTTGTGGTGAAAATGAAAAAGCGCGTTCAAAACGTAACTGACTTTCCTGAAAAGCATGAGTTGCTTTTTTTCTTTCGCGTAGAGCTTGTAAAAAAAATAACAACAACAAACTGGTCACAACACCCACCAGCCAACCGCCTTTTTGTACCATATGCAAGTAGAGTGGTATTTCAAGTTTTGCGTGATACACCGCAATACTGATGTCGCGCCCAGGAATATGAATAAATTGTTTTTCAGTAACGGCATGTTTGATTTCTCCCTGATCGTAAATCAGGGTTTGTGCTTCTTCATCTTTTATTTGAATGTTGACACCGTAGGACTGTGCTCGCTGGGCAACAGCAGTCAATAAGCCATCTGCATCCAGCACCGTACTGATCATGCCCCAATAACTATCGTCGTCCAGATAAATCGGTTCACGGTAGACAAACCCCTGACCACCTTGTGTTAACGGAAAAGGACCAATCAATTTGGCTTTTCGCGTCTCAATTACTTCTTTCACGGCAGGCCATTGCACAGGCATATCCGGGTAATAGAGTCCCAATGCTGCTTCATTACCCGCCAAAGGGTAGATGTAAGTGATGCGATTGCCGGGTGCTATACCTATGTTGCGTATATGCTGCCCCCTGACTTGTAAATTGGTTAGCCAGGGTGCAATTTGCAATTCACTGAAATTCCCCTGATTGGTTTCTATATAAGCCTTCAACCCCATGGAAAAATAAACCGCTGCATTCATTTCCTGCTGCAACTGACTACTCAAATTGATCAAGGTTGAATTCAACGTTTTTCGATCATTGGCCTCAAGTGTGGACTTTTGAATATCCACAATAAATTCGGCCAAGGCGATCAAAACCACTCCGGGAATGATCGACATGAGTACCAGTCGCAAATTGGATATTCGAAACAAAAAATTCATACAACAAAGGAACTCACGTTTAATCATGGTTATGGGCAAGTATAAACAGCTATCTGGATTACCGCATACGTTTGATTTTTTACACGCCCAAAGCCCTGTGGATAGCTGTCCAATAAACACCCGGTTATTCCCATACATGGCACAGCGGAGGTTTATTGCAGATGAATGTCAGGAAGATTTGCAAACCGTTTGGTTACAAATTTTGCTCGCAAAACAGGCAGTTTGGTTCCGGGAATTGGATCGGAAAAATTCATCAGTGATGATGTGTAAAATTAATCAATTTCTATTGGGAGGGACAAGGCTGGAAGAGACAAAACTTTTGCATCAGTGCTCTGTGAAATAGTTTTTATTATTGAGAGATGCGTATCACATTATCCACCCAAGGCAATAAATCCTCATATATTAAAATGCATTAATCATAAAACTATTTGCAAAGTGCAGAAATTCCTGTCGATTTTACAACTTTTCTATTACCCGCCTTGTTACTTTTCCCCCGCTTTTTATGAGACCAAATTACTCAGCAATATTTTTATGCTTGATACTCAACTTCAGGAATAAGCCATGAATAAAACAACAAACAGTTTCCGAAAGGGGATTGGGTTTTACCTCTTGGAGGTATGTGTCACCTATCGCAATTTTTGTCAGATTGTTCTGTTTGCGCTTATTCTCAGTGCCTGTGGTGCGCAGGATCCGGAATCCAGCAACGCATCATCCAGTACGATCGTGATGAGTTCATCATCAAAGTCATCCGTCACTAATGGAATATCTTCTTCGAAGAGTTTGAGTTCGGCAGTACTCTCTTCAAGCAGTTCTCAAAGTTCCAAAAGTAGCTCGCTCTCGTCATCAGTGAGATCATCGTCGTCCAATTCGAGTAGCAGTTCTTCAAGCTCAATGCCCATGGTTTTTGTCGGTGACATAGCGAGAGGAAAAACTCTCTGGAGCACTCCGGAAATTGGCTGCGTCTACTGCCATGCAGTAAACAACGATGGCACAGCAGGTGGTGGCGCCAGCAAAATAGATCCCAAGCAACTCGTCTATACCACCAGCACAGATCTGGCGAAGTACATCGAACTCAATATGCCCAAGGGAAATGCGGCTGCCTGTGTGGGTCAGTGTGCTGCGGATACGGCAGCTTATCTATTGTCGTTAATGCCCCAGGTCATATCATCGTCATCATCAAGTAGCCGATCCTCGAGTTCGCCAATCGTCTCTTCATCGAGCAAAGTGTCTTCCTCTGTGTCATCAAGCAGATCATCCTCACTGATTAGCCTGTCTTCTTCGAGCAGGTTTTCATCGAGTAGCCGCTCTTCATCGAACAGCATATCTTCTTCATCGAGTTCATCGAGCAGCAGATCGTCTTCATTGAGTAGTTCATCTTCATCACATTCATCGAGCAGTAGTGCCGCCAATCTCGATGGAGCACAGCTCTACAGCACACTTGGATGCGCTGGCTGCCACGGCGCTCGCGGTGAAAATCCGGACCGCCCTATTTTGGTAGAACGCTGGACACGCAACTCACTGATTACCAAAATTGACACCAGCATGCCGTTAGGAAACCCATCCAGCTGTGTTGGAGCTTGTGCTACAGCGATAGCGGATTACATTCTTACCTGGAAGCCTGTGGTGAGCTGTAATGCAGGTGAAGATGTTTTACCACGTCGCTTGCGCCTGCTGACCAATCGGGAGTACACCAATACTGTTAATGATTTATTGGGCATCACTACCGGTGCAACGGCGGTCGCCAGTTTCGAACCCGATGTAACAGTTAAGGGTTTTGATAACAACGCTTACGCAAGTCACATCAATAACACGCGAATGTCAGCTTACTGGACCGCCGCCGAGAAGCTGGCAACCAGTGTCAGCCTGACCAACCTGCTTGGCTGTGCTTCAAACAGCACGCGCCAACAATGCGCGAACAGTTTTGTTCCCGCTTTCGGTAAAAAAGCATTTCGTCGTCCTTTGATTGCTGCAGAGCAAACGTCTTATACCACGCTGTTTAATTTGGGCAGCAGCAATGACGCGGGCGCAAGGATGGTCATCCAATCAATGCTGGCGTCCCCCAACTTCCTTTATCGATCTGAAATTGGCACATCAGCGGGAACGCTGACTGCTTACGAAACAGCGAGCTTGTTGTCTTACACATTCCTGGGTTCTATGCCTGACTCCGCCTTGATGACCGAGGCGGACAACAACCGCCTGAGTACACCCGCACAATTACGGGCACAAGCGGAACGCTTACTATCCCAACCTAAAGCCGGTGACCAGCTGAGCCACTTTGCGATGCAATGGTTGCATGTGGGTGATGTGGCCAACTTGCAACGCGACAAAACGCTTTATCCACAATTTAATCAAACGACTGGCGCTGCCATGAAGTCAGAACTGGATCTCTTCCTGAAAGAAGTTTTCATCAAACCTGGCTACAAAATAGCGGATCTTTTCAACCCGGGATTCACATTCCTTAACGACAATCTCGCCAGTTACTATGGAATTAGCGGGGTCTCGGGGTCCAGTTTTCAAAAGATCACTACCAACACCCAACGCGGTGGCATCCTGCACATGGGGGCGATCACGGCCAGCTTGTCCTCACAGAAGGAATCCCACCCTATACATCGAGGGTTGCTGGTGCGCCGCAACTTGCTTTGCCAGGAATTTGCTCCGCCTCCTCCAAACGTGGGCGAAGTAGAACCACTCAACCCAAGCAAACCCACCAGAGAACGTTTTGCGGCGCACACCAGCAATCCAAATTGCCAGTCCTGTCATCAGTACATCGACAATATCGGATTCGGTTTCGAAAATTATGATGCCGTGGGCAGGTTCCGCACGCTGGAAGGTAATAACCTGGTAGTCGATGCAAGTGGCAATATCAGCGGCCTGGCTGTTATGACCGAATCGGATAATTACAGTTTTAACGACTTGCGAGGCCTGTCGATGATCCTCGCGACTTCCGGCGCAGAAGCCACATCTACCTGTGCGAACAAACAATACTTGCGCTTTGTTACCGGAGTAGCGGAACCCAATCAATGTGCAATCGACTCGAGCTATTCACGTTGGCAGAACAAATCTACCGATCTGCGTGACATGCTGCTCGAAACCGTTACTGCACCTAACTTTTTGATCCGCAAATAGGTATCCACCATGAAACGACGCTCACTCCTAAAGGCAATTGCGGCTGGCTCTCTCGCCATGAGTCCTCTGGCATCCCTGTTAGCGCGCTCAGCTCTGGCGGCGGACACGCAACGTATAAGAACTCTCTTCATATACCACCCCAACGGTTGTGTACCTGACATTTTTTTCCCTCGCACCGGCAGCTTGAGCGACAACTTCCCGGCCATGAGTGCGCCTTTACAGCCAGTAGCCAATCAACTTTTGTTCCTTGATGGTATTGGTTACGAAGGTGACATGCCCACCCATGAAGGTGGGGCATTGAAGTGTTTAACGGGATGTACAACTTCCGCAGAGGGGCGCTCATCCATAGATGTGCAGATGGGAAAAGAAGATTGGGAAAATCGCGCAACCACAATGATTTCAAGACCCTCTTTACAAATGGGCTGTGGCACCAAATGGGCCGGTGAGACTGTGCGCATAAATTATGACAATGGAAAAACCCTACATCCGGTGGATGACCCCCGCATTCTCTATCCACAGCTTTTCGGAGAAAGTGCTGCTGTAGATACCAATAAATTGCAAATTCTGGCTCGCGCAAGGGAGGACATTAATCGTCTGCGCACCCAGTTGGGCAGTATTGAAAGAGAACGGTTGGAGCAACATGTTTTCACACTGGATGTTCTGGAACAAAGTCTCAACAATGTCCCCGGAAGCTGCATGGATGTAGGCACCAGTATTAAACCTCGGGTGGATGCCATCCGTGGAGGTGCAGAGGAAGCACTTTGGGCGACCCAGGCGTTAGAAAATATTTCTGCCATTCAGCAAGACATCGCAATAGCCAGTCTTTCCTGCAACATTACTCGCACTGTTTCGTTCATGTACTCAAATCCTATTTCACAAATAGTAGTTCCCGGTACCAGTAATGTTGATCATGACTTGTCCCACCAGGACGCGGCGGCACACACCACCAGTAAAATTTGGTGGATGAACCAAATTCGTCTGTTTATCCAAAAACTGGCGGCCACACCGGATGTCAACGGCAGTTTGTTGGACAATACCATCGTTTGTACCTTTTCAGATTTGGCTCATGGCAACTGGCATAACCATCACCGCATTCCCATGTTCCTGGCAGGTGGCAAAAATGCCGGTCTGATCACAGGTCGATCAGTTGATTTACGCCCGCTGGGGGTTAAAAACAAACGCTGGGGTGATCAGACCTCAAGTCAGGGCGGGGTCAATCACAGCAATGTGCTTATGACCATAGCGGAAAAGGCAGGTTACAAAACCATCACGCTCCCTACTGCCAATGGACGTATTAATAATGTTTGGATTAATGGTACCGGGCTCTGATACGGGATGGGATCTACGCCATATAACCAGCCTCTCGTTAAGCCGGAGGCTGGTCTGTTTGCAAATTTGTTACGGCTGTTGCTCAGGCGCTTGATTCTCGTTTTCTCTATCAAGCAAAGATTTTGAATATGCCATTATAGATTGGTATTTCGGGAATAATTTTTCCTTCATAAGTGCATCAAGTTCAGTTTTTCTGTGCTCGTAGTAGAAGATAAACTCACTTCGTATTTCTCTCAGCTCAACAAGCATTAACCTGTATGTATTTTTCTTTGTTTCAAGTTGGAATAGTGTATCCAGCGCAGTAGCTGCTGTAGAAGCAGCACCAAGAACAAGCACAGAATTTAATACAAAATTCTCACAAAGACCTTTCATGCCAGACAAAACTGTAATTGCAGATGCAAGAATAATGAAAATTATTCTAAGCGTATAATAGTAGGCTCTATATAAGTCGGCTTTCCTATCGATCCGATCAATATCAAACTGAATTTGTTCATAAAATTTATGATCTATTTTTATTTTTTTCATTGATTTTTTCCTCGTAAAAAATAATTGCGCATACTTTACTTTGACGATTGCCACACTCAATCACTTGCTGTTTTTGTAAGCAATTTGCAAGACCTGATTGGCTTTGGCGGGTACTGCACCCAAACTGCTCGCCATTACCCTGCCCGAAGCAATAATGACAAAATCCAATAAATAATTTTTTGTGACGATAACAAATGCCAATTTATGCAAGTATAAGCAGCAATACCCCAATTGCTATTGGCAAAACCGGAAAGGCATCTTTCCGTGAATTCCCCTGCTTGCCCTGCTAGAATGGCGACCTTTTTTGAATCCTGACCCTGCGAGAACCCATCCCTATGAGCCAGAACACACCATCCCTGAGTTATAAAGATGCCGGAGTAGACATTGAGGCCGGTGATGCTTTGGTGCAGCGCATCAAAAGTGTTGCCAGGCGCACCAGCCGCCCGGAAGTGATGGGGGGATTGGGGGGATTCGCGGCTTTGTGTGAAATTCCCAAGAAATATCGCGAACCGGTAATGGTTTCAGGGACTGACGGCGTGGGCACCAAACTGCGTCTGGCCATGACCCTGCAAAAACACGACACCATCGGTATAGACCTGGTGGCCATGTGCGTGAATGATTTGGTCGTCACAGGTGCCGAACCTTTGTTTTTCCTTGATTACTACGCCACCGGAAAATTGAATGTCGATGTCGCAGCAGCAGTGGTATCCGGTATTGGCGATGGTTGCGAACTTTCAGGTTGTGCATTGGTAGGCGGTGAAACGGCCGAAATGCCTGGCATGTATGAAGGTGAAGATTACGATTTGGCTGGATTTTGCGTTGGTATTGTCGAGAAATCGGAAATTATTGATGGCAGCAAAGTAAAATCCGGCGATGTGCTGATCGCCCTCACCTCCAGCGGCCCGCACTCCAATGGCTATTCATTGGTGCGCAAAATTATTGAAGTCAGCAAGGCGGATCTCAATCAAAACTGCGGTGGCAAACCGCTTGCAGATGCATTGATGGCGCCGACCCGCATTTACGTGAAATCCGTTTTGAAATTAATTGCCGAATCAAAAGTAAATGCCATGGCACACATCACCGGTGGCGGCCTGACCGAAAATATCCCACGGGTATTACCAGAAAATTGCAAAGCAGTAATCAATACCAAAAGCTGGACTTTCCCGCCCGTATTCCAATGGTTACAACAAGCCGGCAACGTACAAATTCGCGAGATGTATCGCACCTTTAACTGTGGTGTGGGCATGGTGATCGCGGTGCCCGCATCCGAAAAAGATAATGCGCTGAATATTTTGCGCGCAGCCGGTGAAAATGCATTTGTGATTGGCCAGATTGCCGATGCACAAACAGGCGAACATCAAGTGGATTTGCAAGGTTTGTAATGACAAAAAATATTCGCGTTGTGGTGTTGATTTCAGGCAGCGGCAGTAATCTACAAGCCTTGATCGATGGACAACAAGCAGGCGACTTACCGGTTGAGATAGTCGCCGTTATCAGTAATCGACCTGATGTTTTTGGTTTGACGCGTGCAGCACAAGCGAATATTCCAACGCTGTTGCTGGATCACAAAGCGTTTGCCAATCGCGAAACATTTGATCAGCAATTAATGCAAGCGATTGATGATTATTCGCCGGATTTAGTTGTGCTTGCAGGTTTCATGAGAATTTTAACGCCACAATTTACACAGCATTATTTGGGCAGGATGTTGAATATTCATCCGTCCCTGTTACCAAAATTTCAGGGGCTGCACACGCATCAACGCGCACTGGATGCCAGGGAAACACACCATGGAGTGACAGTACATTTTGTTACTGCCGAATTGGATGGAGGCCCAAGCGCAATACAAGCCAGCGTGCCTATTATCAAGGGTGATGATGCAAGTTCATTGGCAAAACGTGTTCAACGTCAGGAACATATTATTTATCCTTTGGCCGTGAAGTGGTTTGCTGAAGGTCGATTGGTGATGAAAAACAATCGTGCGTATCTGGACAATGAACTTTTGCCGGAACATGGCTATCTGATAGAAAGTCATGAGCATTAATTCAAGGAACTTTATGCGCAATTTAATTTGTATGCCTAATTTAATTTGTGTGTTGTTTTCGTTTGTATTGGCTTTATCAGCAATTGCCGATAACAAAAAGACCTCAACTGCGCCGGTCACCTTCGATAATTTATACAAAGCCAAACTCTATGGCTTTAATGTCACAGTGACCAACCGTTTAACCGATTTGGGCAACAATCAATTCGATTTGTTATTTAAAGCCGAGAGCATGATTGGCAGCATCACTGAAACCAGCCGTATGCAATGGTTGGCCGATAAAAAAATCATTCAACCCTTGCATTACGTATACAAACGTCGTGGCCTTGGGAAAAAACGCGATGCGAATTTAAGTTTTAATTGGTTGGAAAAATCCGTTTTAAATAACGTTGATAATTCCCGCTGGCAAATGAATATTGTGGATCAGGTACAAGACAAACTCAGTTACCAGATTCAATTGGCGCAAGAGTTGCGCGCAGGCAAGAAAAAATTTACTTATCAAATTGCCGATGGCGGCGAATTAAAGGAATACAGTTTTGAGGTAATGGGTGAAGAATTATTGGAAACACCCTTGGGCAAAGTAAATGCCATCAAAGTAAAACGCAGTCGCAGCAACAACAAACGTGTCACCTACGCATGGGTTGCACCTGACTGGCATTATTTATTAGTACGTTTGCAACAGGAAGAAGGCGGAAAGGCCTACACTATTTATATTACACAAGCCAAAATAAATGGCAAAAATATTGAAACATTTTAATCCACAACTATAGGTTTTTTTATGAATATCACTAACGACTGCGTTGCCAGCTTCCACTACACATTGACCGATAGCAGCGGCAAAACGCTTGATTCATCAGAAGGTCATGAACCTTTAAGTTATCTGCACGGTGCGGGTAATATTATTCCCGGCCTTGAATCTGCTTTATTGGGGAAAATTGCTGGCGACAAATTAAATGTTGCGGTTCCTGCGGCACAAGCTTACGGATTGCGCGATGACGGCCTGATCCAGGAATTACCTTCAAGCATGTTCAGCGGAATCGATAAAATTGAAGTTGGCATGGAGTTTCATGCTGAAACCGAACACGGTATGCAGGTAGTGACCGTAACTAAAGTGGAAGGTGATACAGTTACTATCGACGGCAATCATCCCCTGGCCGGTGTTGATTTAAACTTCGCTGTAGAAATTACTGATGTGCGTAGCGCAACTGAAGATGAACTTCATCATGGACATGCTCACGGAGCCGGTGGTCACCATCACTGATAACACCGCTAACACCGCAATAAAAAAACCCGAATCACTTCGGGTTTTTTTATACTTCCAATTCCAAATACTGATTAATATCTTTTGCATCCACTGGAAAATAGCGATGCACGCCTGCGGAATAAGTGTATAAAACGACTGGATAATGGGTAATTTTATTTCCTGTGGCCATGGGATAAACAAATAATCCTGACTTGGGCTGACTCATCCGCATAATTTCTCTGGCTTCGGGGCCATCAAACAGAAACTGTTTAAACTGGGACAACAAATTCAAACCATTGGATTCACGTTTCACAGTATCAACGGAAAATCGTTTGGCTTGCTGACGCAGTTCAGACAAATCGTCAGAAGAAAGTGTACGTTTTGTACTAAACGCATAGATTTGATAAAACTGACCTGCACCATCACGATCCTTTACCCGCAGATCCGCTATTTTATGATTCATAAACGCACGTTTAACCAGGGACTTGGTCCAAATTTCGTGCCCTGTTTTAGGTCTGCCAAAGAAAAAAAGAAATGGTTTCATGACATTTTCAAATCCATCCAGGGTTTTCAAACTGGCTTCCAGTCCAGCTAAATCATATTGGTGCATATTTTTTTCTCCCAACGAATAAAATCCCAATAAAACAAACAACACTTCCTGGTCCGAAATGAAGATGAACAAAAAACAAAAAGAGATAACTGAATTTACTCGGAGGCTGTTGTAGAGCAATAGAGGAAGGAAGGTTAATAAAATAACCCTGAATAATAAAGGGTTAAAAAAACAGCTTTCTATTTTTGTGATTGAGTAGACTTTTTGTGCCAAATTAAAGGACGGGCTGAAATCCTTGTTCATTTTTTAAAACATCGGAAGACATCCACAAGCGACGATTTTTATTCAGGAATACTTGTTGGTAATACTCGATTAATTCTTCAGTAGACAGCCTCTGTAATTCATCTACCAAGCGCTGACGGCGATTGAACAGGAAATCCTCCAGGAGTATGGAATCCCAAAAGCGAGCGTTTTGTTCGCGAATCGATCTGGGTGGCTCCTTCAACTTTTGTATTAACGAATCTTTATACTGCTCAATATTTTCCTTGAACAAACCTTCCCCTTCATCCAGAAATGCATCTATTGCCCGGGCAATGTCATTTTCAGAAACTCTGGGAGACTGCACAATAAACAGGTTACCTTCTACCTGTTTGATAGGCAGGGAAATGCTGGCCACCACATACCCCATCTGTTTTTCTGTTCTTAACTGATGAAAAAATTCAGGTTGCAATATTTGTCGAATCAATTGCATTTTCGCAATATCCGCATCCACTGCAGAAAGCGATTGAATATAGAGTGCAACAATTTTGTCCTGATGAGGCAAGGTCTGCGTATACAACCATGGCTTAACTGAACTTTCCGGCATAATTGTCACAATCGAATCAGACACTTTTCGCCCCGTCTGATGTGTTTGCAAACCATGCTCAATAATCGCTGATAATTTCATCGCCTCTTGCGGCAAATAATTACCGTAAATCAGCCCGTCTATTTCGGCATCCCATAAAAATTGTTTTGAAAATTGTAAAAATTGAGCATAAGTCACTGGTTCAAGTGCCGAGCTCATTTGTGATGAAGACCATTCAGGGTGGGTCAACAATGAAGGCAAGCGCGCTATCATCACTTGGTAGGGTAAATTTTTTTCTTCGTTAACCCAGTTACGCATTAACTCTGATTTTATTCTTGTGAATTGGTTTTCAGTAAAGTCAGGCTTTTCCAGCGCATCAATAACATAATTTAATAATAAGCTTTGGCGATTGGAAAACCCCAACAGCCGCAAATCGACTCCACGAGAATGCGGCGTAATAGTGAATTCAAGGTTGGATAAACTTGCAAAATAAGCAAGGTCATTCAACTGATCCCGAATCATACTGCCAAACAAATAATTCATAGCTGAACGTTCAGCTTTTATATTCTCGGGTGGCACCACAATACGTAAATTAATTGCGCTCTGTGGACGATTAAACAGTTGATCTTGCAAATACCATATTCTGGTGCGATTTTTATCAACCAATAATTCCGGCACTTTTGACACTCTGTCATTCAGCAGGGAACCGGTTTTAACAAATAATTTTTCCGGAATAAACGGATTGGGTTGAGGTAACGCAAACTGTTGCCGGGTGCCGGGTTTGATACTCAGAATTTCCGGAATTGATCGCCTGACATTATAAGGAACGGAATAAGTATCCGTTAAACGCAAGGCCAGAATATCCGGCGCAGTCAACACCATCAACATATTATCGGGACGCAAATGACGAAAACATTCCTGCAATTGTTTTGCATCAAACTTACGGAAAGTCATGGGGCCACGAAGAATATCCTTGACCGGATAGTCCTGCATATTTTGAGCGAAACCAATAACAGTTTCTACAGGTGATTTTTTCTCATCGTAAAGGAATTGATTTTCACCCATGGTTTTCAATTCCTGATAACGCCATTCACTCATGCCATGCGATTGTATTTCTTTCAACACAAAAAAGAGCAATGAAACAATTTGATCTTTGGTTCTCACTCCCGCCGGAGTCAACTGAATACTGACCTGAAACAAAGCATCATCTTTACTGGGATAGGCCAGACCCACACTTAATTTTTCTGCCCAACCCAGATTTTTTAATATGTAAATCAAACTGCCCTTATTTTCATGTCCCAACAGATGTGCAATATAGTCGTAGGGTTTATTGATCAGCAATTCCCTGGATTGCGGCACAGGAAAACTAAACGTCAGCTGGCGAATTTGTTTTTCGGGTTTGATTTCAACACTGACCGGTAGCGATTCCGGCACAAACATGGGAAGATAAGTTGGCTCAATGAAAGTATCACGCAAGGGTATAGCCGAAAATTTTTTCTCTGCCAACTGCTGTAACTGTTGCAATGATTGGTTACTTAATAAAACCAATGTCATTTTTTCAGCCGAGTAATGAGTTTGATAAAAATTCAGCAAATCCTCACGCACCAAATTATCTGGTGCATCCGCCAATGTATGGTTGTTGCCAACAGCAAATTTTGATCCCGGGTGTTGGGGATTCATTAATTCACGATACACATCCCATTCACGACGAAAATCATCGCGCAATTTTGCCGAAAATTCTGCATCAACCGCCTGACGCTCACGCTCCACATAAACTTCATTAAATAATGGCGATACAAAAAATTGTGAAAATCTGTCCAGAGCTTGTTCAAATGCACTATGTTTGATAGTGAAATAAAATTGAGTCGTTTCTGCAGCCGTTGATGCGTTATGCATACCGCCATGCTCTGCAATAAATTGCTGATATTCACCAGGCAATGGATATTTTTCTGTTCCCAGAAACAACATATGTTCAAGAAAATGGGCAAGACCCAATCGATCAGGAGGATTCTGGTTTGCACCTACTGCAACATTAATTGCCGCAGCAGAGGATTCCACAGTGGCGTCCGACACCAGCAACACGCGCAATTTATTGGGCAATAGCAGATAGCGATATTCGCGATTATCCTGATCACTTTTTATCGGTTGCAGATTAATCGCTGGCAAGGGCGAGTCAGCATTACCCATCAAACTCGCCAGATCACTATTGATTTTTTCAACAAAAGAATCTTGCGTTTTCGATACAGAATTTTCTGCCGGTAATGAGGAAGAAACTGAAGACTGTGCACTTGCAAATTGATGTAGCGGAAAAATCAAACTTGTCAGCAAACAAAAATACCACTTGAAACTCATAAATTCACCACCGACTCAAACTTTTATCAGCCAATGAATGTAGATTCCCTGTTCTTCCTGTTGATTAATTAATTTATTTCCACTGATTTCAGCAAACGCCTTGAAATCACGCACTGATCCCCGATCAGTTGCCAATACTTTCAACATCTGGCCCGATACCAAATGTCGCAATTCCTGTTTGGTCTTGAGCAAAGGCAATGGACAAGACAATCCACGAGCATCCAACTCGATTACCGGATTATCCTGTTCAACCAGATTGAAATCATGCATAAGGTTAAGGCTCAGTATGAATATCCGGATTGAACGGAATTATTCATTGATGGTCTAGATGCCGATCAAGGCAAATATGCTGTTTTCACAGAGGTGCATAACCTAGTCTTTACGCTCCAAAAAGGCTAGAGTTAGCGACAGTTTTTTTGACTTTTTTTGCAAATACCCAGGTTATTTTTCAGGTGTCTATGATTCAAATGCCTTTTGCTCAATTTTCCTTCAGTCGTATCAGTGCAAAAGGCATATGCCTGGCATTCGCAATCTTATTGATCAGCTGTAATGTTCAGGCAGAAGTTGATTTACCCACACTCGGGGATACCAGTTCCACCACCATATCCCCCGAGCAGGAAAAGCGCCTGGGGGAACAATGGCTCAGGGCTTTCCGGGCACAAGTACCTACCTCATCCGATCCATTGGTTATCAATTATCTCGAGACCCTGATCAACCGCCTCTTACCCTACAGCCAACTGGAAACCAAAAAAGTCCAATTGGTGGTAGTCGATAACAAATCGCTTAACGCCTTCGCTGTTCCCGGTGGGGTGATGGGAATAAATACCGGCCTGCTGCAATACGCCAAAAGCGAAAACCAACTGGCAACCGTCATCAGCCATGAACTGGGCCACTTGAGCCAGCGCCACTATGCACGGCAGTTGGAGCAACAGAAAAAAATGATGGTTCCCATGTTGGCAGGCATACTCGCAGGGCTTGCACTGGCAGCTAACAGTGATGGTGATGGCGGTATAGCAGCGATTATGGCAACCCAGGCTGCAGCCCAGTCCGCACAATTGAGTTTCAGCCGTCAAAACGAGCAGGAAGCCGACAGGATAGGTTTCGACACTATGGTCAAAGCTGGCCTTGACCCCTACGCCGCTGCCGATATGTTTGAAGAAATGATGGCCGCCAGCCGATTCAGCCGTCGTCCTCCGGAATATTTACTCACCCACCCGGTTACCGAAAGCCGTGTGGCCGATGCCCGCAACCGCGCCATGCAATACCCGGAAAAAAGACAACAAGACAATATCGAATACCAACTGATGCGCACCCGCGTCAGAGTTGACCAACAGGAAACGCCACAAATCGCTGTCAAAATGTTTAAAAGTGAATTGGAAAAAGAAACCGATTCCCCTGAAGCCAGCCGTTATGGTTTGACACTGGCCCTAACCAAAGCAGGGCAATTTGATGCAGCACGCGAAGCGATAAAACCGCTGCTGGAAAAAGACCCTTCACGCATCACCTATCAAATTATGCGTTCAGATATTGAAGTGTCCGCCGAACGCTTCAAAGAAGGTTTGAATATTCTTGAACAACAATTACAAACACATCCCGACAGTTATCCTTTGATCATTCGCAAATCCGAAGCCTTGATGAAATCCGGACTTTACAAAGAAGCCGCCGCCATACTCGAACCCTACTCGCGTAAACGCGCAAACGATGATTACGTTTGGTATTTGCTGGCAGAAGTGAACGGGCTTGCCGGTAATATTTTGGGAGTGCATGAAGCACGGGCGGAATATTTTATTTTGAACGGTGTTTACGACCGCGCCGCGATTCAACTACGCAATGCACTGAAACACACCCAGGGCAATCAATACAAAACCGCATTGGTAGAAGAAAGATTGAAATATGTTGAAGAACAAATGCTGGGACGTCAGTTTTAGTAATCAGTGATTTTTTGCTGAAGCCTTCGGCATTTTCCCCACCAATAATTGTGGATCAACACGCTCGGTAAACCAGTTCATCGCCCAATGCAAATGAGGCCCGGATGCACGCCCGGTTTTACCGACCAGCGCAATCTTCTCTCCTTGTTTGATCTGCTCACCTTGCTTCACCAAAATTTTGCTTAAATGAATAAATGTTGAAGACAAACCTTTCCCATGATCAAGAATCAAAGTACCCCCAGACAAAAACATATCGTGATGTACCAGTGTGACTTTTCCACCTGCCGGTGCATAAACCGGAGTGCCAACAGGCATCGCAATATCAACACCAAAATGCGGATTGCCCGGAATATTGTTATACACACGCTGACTACCATAAACACCGCTGATCGGACCAATCACCGGCCATTTAAAATCTTCCATAAAATGGGATAAATTCAAATCCCCCTTACGCGCCTTACCAACCAACGCCGCTTCGCGTGCAATACGCTCTTGCTGTTCTTTTGAAGGCTCAACCGTCGCTTGCGGAACACCATTCACTCGCTGGATGTTGTATTGTCTTTTTTTAACAACAAAATGATGTTCTTGCGGCTGATTATTTTTATAAACAATCAACATCAATTTCGCAGGCGCATCGCGGCCTACACCAAAAACAAATTCATTTTTCTCATTGAGACTCAACCAACGCTGATTGAATTTTATTTTTTCACCCGATTCAACCTTGCCGCGAATAATCGCACCTTGTTGAAAATCACCTTTGATCTCCAACGCGAGAGCCTGGGCTGCAACAGTCAGTAATAGAATGATTTGATAGATTTTATGCATTGGATTTCCCATTAAAAGGGTTCAGAGCGCTCAGAGGACCTTTAATTTAGACACCAATCCTCTACAACGAGCCCGTTTTCAATCCGAGAAAATATTTGGTCATGGGTTACAAGAGTACATTGGGTGGCGACAGCGTGCGCAGCTATCATCATGTCGAGAGCACTTACTGCTATCCCCTTGGCACTACAAGCTGCTCGCAAGCTGCCATAGACAATTGCGGCTTCTTCATCCCAGGATAGGATATCAACACGATGTAAAAATTCCTCTACAACCTTAGCAAGTGATGCAGGATGTTTCTTATGAGCAATGCCATAAAGCAGTTCACCTTGAGTTACAGCGGAAATAACGATACTGCTCATTGGTTTCATTTCCAGCTTTTTGCGCACCTCTGGTGGATAGCCTTTGATGATGTAGCTGACCATATTGGTGTCTAACATATATCGAATCAAAACAAGTTCCTTTCTTCATTCGGTAACTGCTCACGTTCAAGCATAAAATCAGTTGGAATTTCAGCTTGGTCGGCCAGTTCAAAAAAGTCTGACCAAGTGCTTGGCTTGGGAGACAGGATTACCTCACCTGTGAGTGGGTCACGTCGAATGAATACCTCTCCGCCCTGAAAACGAAACTCCTTTGGGAGACGGACAGCCTGACTGCGACCTGTAGTGAATAATTTAGCGGTTGTTGACATACCGATTACCTCGCATAAACCAGTTGTTTAAGGATATGCTACATCATGATATGTATCAATGATAGTTATTTTTCGAATAGAAAAGGCAGAGAAAAGGGGTCAGAGCCCTTTATTCGCTTCCACCACAACCTTAAACGGCCGACCACGCTTGGCCTGCCCTACTTTTAATCCTAATTTCGCTTCCACTTTTTGTTTAAACTGATCATTACCTAAAGGTGTCCCTGTTTGCAAGGATGATCGAATATCGTTTAATTCTTTTGCATCGACATGCGCTTTAAATAATTCTTTATAGGCATCGCAACGTTTCTCCGTACTTCGTCCCAAGGCCAAATAAATTGCGTGCGGCCTAATTAACTCATCCTCTTTTCCCTGCGCATTTGCACGATAACTACTCCAA
The DNA here is from genome assembly GCA_946481095.1 of uncultured Cellvibrio sp. The sequence goes on along the minus strand of CAMLML010000074.1, from coordinate 4,064 downwards.
CGATAATGCGCCGGTGAACGCACCATATCCGCCCGCACAGGATTCAATTCAATGTAGCGCATACAAGTTAATAAATATTGTTCATCCTGAACCAAACTGGCTTTGTATCGCCCCTCCCAAATTGAACCCGATGTTCCATAAGTGTGATTGATGTAAGGAACATAATGACGCCCGACATATTGCATCATGCGTGTGATGCTGTCGGTTTCGCGCGGTGTGGCAAGAATATGAATGTGATTGGTCATTAATACGTAAGCATGTATCGCACAGTGATAACGCTCCGCTCCGGATTTTAACCATCCAAGATAAGCAAAATAATCCGCATCTTCAAAAAAAACCGGATCACGACTGTGCCCGCGCTGAACAATATGCACAGGCACATTTGGAATAATAAATCGTGGTTTACGCGGCATAAAATAGCTCCCTTTTTTGATGTAAAGGGAGCTTAGCATGGAGGGATTTTTAATTAAAGGGCTCTGACCCCTTTAATTAACCAACCAAGATAAGCAAGATAATCCGCATCTTCAAAAAAAACCGGATCACGACTATGCCCGCGCTGAACAATATGAACCGGCACGTTTGGAATAATAAATCGTGGTTTGCGTGGCATAAAACAGCTCCCTTTTTGATTTGAAGGGAGCTTAGCATGGCGGAATTTTTAATTAAAGGGCTCCGACCCCTTTAATCACCCCCTTAATGCATCCCCACTGTTTTCCTTTGATTGATACCACGATTGCTTTTCTAACCATTTCTGATAATTTAAATACACAACCATCAAGCCGACTTCATTTTTATAAATAAAATAGGCAAGTAACATATCAATTAACGTATTATTAATAATCAAATTATATTCATCATTTTCTATAACATCATCTACAGATAATTTCGGGAAAACATGGTAGATAATTAAGTGCAACCAGTGAAGGTTATTGCCGCCATTAATTCTAACGATTAACCACTCTCTAAATCCGATTAACAAACCTCCATTCATGGCAGTATCCATACCTTGAATATAAGCAGCTAAAGACGTACACCTTTCACCGGTTATGTACATACCCGTTCTTTTTTGTAAAGCTTTCAAGTGTTCTTCTATATTCATTTTTAATTTTAACCTTCAATATTAAAACCCGAAATTGATTCCGTCTGCATACTTCCACAAAGACTTATATTCAGCTATGGATGCTCCTTTGGAGCCTGTGAATGCGTCATATACCCGACCATCTTTTACGACAACCGCATGATGATACCAGCCATTGTCATGCCCCCTATGAGCACCCAGACTTACTCTTGGATTTGGATCCAGAGGCTTAATGGTATGAGTTTTTCCACCAATGAGTTTTTGAATCTGTTCTGCAACATTTTCACATCCATTGCGGCAACTAGGATCTTTAATATCTCTTGCCTTCCAATTTTTTGTGATTCTAATCCACCCTTTCCCACAGGGACCATGATTATGCACCAACACCATAGCCGCACTTACATAATATGAATTTATATCCTTCACTTCAAAATTATAAGTAGCAGCAATAACACCTGTATCTTTCAAACTTTTAATTGTGGCTGGTTTTCCATCTTTAGTTTTTACAACTTGACCTCGTTGTAAATCACCAACCTCCACCCAACCTGTATCAATAACATAATAGGGATGGCTTGCTGTTACTTCATGAAGATAAGTTTCACCTTCTTTCTCTAATACCAATTCCCAAACAGTGTCTTTGGTATTAATAAAAGTTTTTACAATAGGCTTTAAAGCAGTTTTACCTGTTTCAGGATCATGAGCCCATACCAGGTCACCTACTTTTAATGTTTCGATTGGTTTGAAACCATTCTCAGTTAATATTTCTGTGCCTGCGGCAAAGCAACGAAGACAATCTATAAAAGGTTTTCTAAACTGCTTAATCAATCCCTTAGTTCCCAATTTAAAAGGATTGATACTTGACAATAAGTCAATTGCATTAAGCATGTTCCCCAAAGAGGAAGGACGTATGGTGAGAATCGACTCACCACCAGGCGCTTCTCTGGTACCAGTACGCGACTCTCTGCTGCACGTCCAAGCAGCACGCATGCATCCATCCTCGCCTCCTCCCCAAGATAATCCTGTTTTTTCTATATCCCCAGTTTGTGAAGGCATTAGTTTAAGTTCTGAATCATTAAGAGCTATTTTACTCGTCAGTGAAACCGAACCACTTGCCAGATCCAATTTAACAGAACCAACTGTTTTTCCGCTTGAGTCAACAATACTTGAACCATTTTTGGCTAAAGATAATCCTGAACCTTCAAGCTCTTTTTGAACTTCTTCATTAAACTCTTTTGTTGCCGCCTCTCTTGCCTTTATCTCGCTTCGAGATATATGACGGCCCGGCGTAAACGTAAGCATAACGAATGACACATGGTTAGACTCAACCATTTCAACCATTTTATTCATCATGTAATTGCTAAACCAATCAGGCCCACCTGAACAATAACCACTGGGGTCATTCAAGCTAAGTGGATTATTAAATACATAAGAATAACGATTGAAACTTTGTGTATTAAATGGCGATTGCACAAAAATATCTGCACTCAGGAATCGGCCAAGAGAAGGATCGTAAACGCGGCCGCCCATGTGAATCAGATTATGGGCGTCCATTTGATGGTGACCAGTGAAACCTGTTTGGGTAACAAAATTATCTGAAGGTGTACCACTTGACCAATTGGATTGACGGCGATTACCCCATGCATCGAAACTGGCGCGATTGACTAAATTGCCGCTTGCATCTGTTGTAGATTCGAGTGAACCCAGATAATCCATATGCATATAAAAGTAAGTATTGTCAGTCAATATATTCGCATTTAATGTACGGCTGTTAATTATATTGTCTCCCACGTAGCTTTTTTGAACTGATTGGGTACCAACAACTTCTACTTCATAATTTCCTAACTTATAGGTCGTTTTACTGCCATTAACTTCTTTATACAGTTCGTGGTCAGGACCGTAGGTCAAATAAGTGGTACTGCTACCAGAAATTCTGGTCGGTTTATTAAACACAGAATACTCAAGTGTTTCGCTGCCGCGTTGCACCATATTTCCGTAAGCGTCATAAACATAATTTTTTCCACCTGCAGACGTCACAGCATGCGGACCAGCATTACCTGTTTGCGCATAAGCAAAATCACCTAAATCTGCATTGGTGCTGCTACCAGTTGCATAACGGGTTTTGCGTGTGATGTTGCCCAGGTTATCGTAGAAAGCTTCTGACGTTTCCTGCCCACTGAAATCCAGCCAGCCACCATAACGGGTAACAGTTGTTTTCAAACGGTTCAGTGAGTCGTAAGTAAAATCTTCTTTTAGAGATTCAACAGGGTTTCCATTAACCACAGCCCTTTCACTGCGACGTTGCAATAAATTACCGAGCGAATCAAAACCATAAGTCAGGTCTTGTACGTTGTTATAAAAATTATTGTAAGTGTTGGAGCTACCCAATTTTCCGGATTGTATTTTTTCAACCCGACCATTGGCAGATGAAAAAGTTAATTTTGTCATCACGCCGTTGCCATAGAGTGAATGCGTTAAATTACCGCGCTCATCCAACACATTACCTAGAGTCCACAGGGTTTTGTGTGTTTCATTGTTGCTGATGTCTTTTATTTGCGACTGAAAACCCAAGGCATGATAGGAATGTTCCGCAACAAAACCGTTAGGGAAAGTTTCTGTTTTCAAACGACTGAATGCGTCATAAGTATAGATAAAGGTTTGATTAGAAAGACCTGTTATATCTGTTACCCTGCGCGACACTCGTGATTTACCATCGTAATAAAAATTATCCAGATAACCATTAGTGCTACGTGATGTTAATTGACCTGTTTGACGAGTGTCCCAAACCCAGTTATTGGTTGTATTGGTTCCATTTGCCAAAGTGTCTACACGTTGGGTGACCCTGCCCAGCAAATCGTAATCAAACACCATTTGCTTTTGCGATGCTGTCCCTTGTTGCCAAACCTGGCGACGCAATTCACCGAAACCATTGAAAGAATAATTTAATGCTTTGGTACCAGGATCATTTAAATAAATTTTATTTCCTGCA
>CAMLML010000073.1 GCA_946481095.1 uncultured Cellvibrio sp. | reverse complement strand
TCGCTACTATTTGAACTCTTATTCTTGGCTGGCATAAGGCTTGCTAAAACTTGCTGATCGAGGAGTTGCAACCTTATGTCTGAATTACCGATTAAATCTGTGAAAAGTGTTTGTCCCTACTGTGGTGTCGGTTGCGGCATGCTGTTGGAGACAGATGGCAAAAAGATTCTGAAAGTCACAGGCGATAAACAACATCCCGCCAACTTTGGACGTTTATGTACCAAAGGCCAAACCAGTGCCCAGGCGTTAACGAATTCAGGTCGTATGGAGTCGGCGTTTGTACGAAATGATCGCCGCCATCAACCCATCAAAACCTCAATGGCTCAGGCCATCAGCCATACCGCAAAACGTTTACGGGAAATTCTGGATCAATATGGCCCTGATTCATTAAGTTTCTATGTGTCAGGCCAGATGTCTATTGAATCCCAGTATTTGGTAAACAAGTTAGCCAAAGGATTTGTACGTACCAACAACATAGAATCCAATTCGCGTTTGTGTATGGCCAGTGCCGGTGCAGGTTATAAATTGTCGCTGGGTTCCGATGCGCCACCGGGTTCCTATCAGGATTTTGATTACACAGATTTATTTTTAGTTATTGGTTCCAATATGGCGGATTGTCATCCGATTCTGTATTTAAGGATGATGGACAGGATTAAATCCGGAGCCAAATTAATTGTGGTAGATCCGCGCAGAACCACGACTGCCGATAAAGCCGATTTGTATTTGCCGATTAAACCTGGAACTGATATCGCTTTTTTAAATGGCGTTTTGTTTTTGTTATTTCAGGCAGGAAAAGTTGATGCAGATTTTATTGCGCAATACACCCAGGGCTGGGAAATTTTCCCCGAATTTTTAGCCAATTACACACCGGAAAAAGTGAGCGAGATAACGCAGCTTTCTGTTGAACAATTAAAAACTGCCGCCGATTTAATTGCCAACGCACCGGAATTTATGACTTGCTGGACCATGGGGTTAAATCAAAGTACTCATGGAACCTGGAGTACCAACGCTATTTGTAATTTGCATTTGGCAACAGGAAAAATTTGTCGATTGGGTAGCGGCCCCTTTTCATTGACCGGGCAACCCAATGCGATGGGTGGCCGTGAGATGGGTTATATGGGGCCAGGCTTGCCAGGGCAACGTGCATTGGTTGTGGAAAAAGATCGAGTATTTATTGAGGACATGTGGGGTATTGAGCGTGGCAGCATCAGCACCCAATTGGGTAAAGGCACGGTGGATTTATTTTCGCGCATGGCAGCTGGCGACATAAAAGCTTGCTGGATTATTTGTACCAACCCGGTAGCCTCGGTACCCAATCGTAAAATTGTGATTGAGGGATTGCAAAAAGCGGAATTGGTGATTGCACAGGATGCGTTTTTGGATACAGAAACCAATCGCTACGCCGATGTGTTATTGCCCGGTGCTTTATGGGCTGAAGCAGAAGGTGTAATGATTAATTCCGAACGTAATATTACCCTGATGCAGGAAGCCGTTAACCCACCGGGTGAGGCAATGGCAGATTGGGAAATTGTTGCGCGAGTGGCGCGTGAAATGGGTTTTACAGAAGGTTTTAATTTTGCATCTGCCGCTGAAGTTTTTGAAGAAATCAAAAGAAGTTACAATCCAAAAACTGGATATGATTTGCGCGGTGTTAGTTATGACGCGTTGCGTGAGTCGCCTATGCAATGGCCTTGTGCGGATAAAAGTTCACAACGCAACCCCATACGTTATCTAAATAATGGAATTAACCAGCCGCTGAAATTGCTGGAAGATGGTAGTCAGCCTGCTTTGCAATTCGCTACTGAAAATGGCAAAGCGATTTTTTACGCGCGTCCGCATGTTGATCCTGCCGAAATGCCCAGTGCAGAATTTCCATTAATTTTGAATACCGGTCGTGTTCAACATCAATGGCATACACTAACCAAAACCGGAAAAATTCCGACACTGAATAAATTAAACCCCGGAACTTTTTTGGAAATTAATCCGCAAGACGCAGTTGAACTGGGGATTAAAACCAAAGATAAAGTTGAAGTGCGTTCGCGTCGCGGTTATGCCATATTGCCTGCGATTGTGACTGACAGAATTCAACCCGGCAGTTGTTTTGCGCCGATTCATTGGAATGATGTTTACGGTGATAATCTTTGTGTAAATGCTGTTACCAGCGATCAAATCGATCCTATTTCCCAGCAGCCTGAATTAAAAATTGCCGCTGTTTCATTGAAGCGAGTAGAGGTGATAGCAGAAACTGGTGACCTGAATGTTGCCGAAAATTCAAATAATCACGATTACGATTATGAATTACCTGCAATGGTTTTTGCTCCGGTTGCCGAGGAGACCAGCTTGACACTTATTAAAACTTTTTCAGAAAAAATAGGTGTGGTGGATGTTAAAACACCAGAATTTAATGTCGAGGAAAAAAATTATTTGAGCGGTTATATATCGGGTTTAACCGCCAGTGCCAAATTAATTCAAGCTGTTCCCGCATTACCGACAGATGCGCCCGTTCGCGCAGAATACCGTGGCTGGATTAATGGTTTGTTGGCGGGCATGTTCAGTCGTGTATTACCAATAGGGGTGAGTGCAGAAACTACGAGTAAACCTCTACTGACTTTGCTCTGGGCTTCGCAAACCGGTAATGCTGAAAATCTTGCGGAATCTTTTGCGAAAGAATTCAGGGCGCAAGGTTGGGCGGTTAATTTGCAATCCATGAATGATTACAGCGTTGAAAAGTTGTCAAAAGATAAACTTGTAATTTTTGTGACCAGTACATTTGGTGATGGTGATTCACCGGATAATGGCGGTGATTTCTGGCAACAATTAAATCAGGAGTCAGCACCTGCGCTCTCTACACTTGAGTTTGCATTATTGGCACTGGGTGATTCGAACTACGATCAATTCTGCGGTCACGGTAAAAAATTATTTGCACGATTACAAGCTTTGGGTGCAAAATCGTTAATTGATCGCGTTGATTGTGATACCGATTTTGAAGTGCCAGCGAATCAATGGTTATCAGCATTAAAAGAAAAATTATCGGGTTATCTTGGAAAAGATTCGGCGAATGATTCAACTGTCCAGCAAACAGTAACTGTTGCAAGTAAATCGGGTTTTACCAAAGCCAACCCTTATGCTTCACGCTTGATTATCAACAATAAATTAAGCGCTGAAGGTTCTGGCAAAGATGTTCGCCAATTTGGTTTTGATTTGGGCGATTCCGGTATTCAATATGAAGCGGGTGATGCTCTTGGTATTTGGCCAAAAAATTGCCCTGATTATGTATATGAATTGGAACAATCACTGAATTTAAATGCGGATGCTCCGGTTGTTATCGATACTCATGAAAAACCTTTGCATAAAGCGTTAATCGAAAATTTTGAAATCTGTAAGCCCAGTAATGAAGCATTGCATTTAATTGCAGAAAAATCGAAAAACAAACCTTTACAAGCATTTCTATCGGCAGAAGATAAAACTGAATTGAATCAATGGTTATACGGTCGTCAATTAGTTGATATTATTCAGGAGTTTTCTGTTCGCCTGACGCAAGATGAATTAATTTCGGTTTTAAAACGCATCCAGCCGCGTTTATATTCAATTGCGTCCAGCTCAAAACAATTTACAAAGGAAGTTCATTTAACCGTTTCAGCCGTCAGATACACTCGTTTCCGCGATAGCAAAAAATATCGCAAAGGCGTTTGTTCAACATTTATGGCAGACAGGGCAGATCAACAAGTAGTTCCGATTTTTGTCCAAGCCAATAAACATTTTCACGTTCCCGAAAAAGGTGATTTGCCGTTGATTATGGTCGGTCCTGGAACTGGCGTTGCACCTTTCCGCGGGTTTTTGCAAGAAAGGCAGGCAAGAGGTGATCAAGGTAAAAACTGGTTATTCTTCGGCGAGCAACACGTCGCTACTGATTTTTATTATCAAGACGAATTATTGCAATTTCAGAAAGATGGTCTGTTAACTGAATTAAGCTTGGCCTTCTCTCGCGATCAAACCCAAAAAATTTATGTGCAAGATCGAATGCGTGAACGTGGCCATGAAATCTGGCAATGGCTGGAAGAAGGTGCCCACTTCTGTGTCTGTGGCGATGCCACTCGCATGGCAAAAGACGTAGATCAAGCCCTGCGCGATATAGTCCAACAATACGGCAATTTCGACGAAGCCGAAACCGCCAACTATATGCGTAAACTCAATATGGATAAACGTTATTTGCGGGATGTTTATTGATATTGCTTTAGTTGAGAAAGCCGGTAGCGACCCGCCCTACGTCAAGATTGTGCTCATTCATAATTTTTTATTTACAGGGTTTCAACAATGGAAGAATCACTCGTCAGATCATTCCACTTTATCGGTATATTTGGTTTATTCGCTGCTTTAGTCAGTGAGCATTTATTAATTAAGCCGGAAATGTCCAAAGTGGAAATGAAAAAATTAGCAGTGGTGGATGCTATTTATGGCATTTCTGCGATCATAATTTTAGTTGCCGGTTTATTGCTTTGGTTTGTGGTAGGTAAGCCTGCAGAATTTTATTCGCAGAATCCTGTGTTTCACGTCAAATTGACTTTATTTGTTTTGATTGCTGCGTTATCGATTTATCCGACAGTTTTCTTTATCAAAAATCGCAATTCTCAGGCATCCGTTATAAAAGTACCGGGCAAAATAATTACCCTTGTTCGAGTTCAGCTTTTGTTGGTATTGGCAATTCCTTTTTTGGCCGCAGCAATGGCGAGAGGAATTGGATTGAAGTGATAATGTGTAGTTGATTACTAAATGACCGTTTTGAGGCGGCTGTTTAACTGCACCTTCCCAGGTGGCTTACCAAGTTGTCATGCACAGACTTATGCACAGCTTTTGTGGATAAAAACTTACGTGCAATTTCTACCCATCAGTATGTCTATGTCGTAGAATGCCTGCCTCTTTTTGGTACGGCGGATGCATGGTTTTGCTTTCGTACCTCACCTTCAGATTTATCTTTCGATTTTGGTTGGAGATCTCCATGTTAAAACTACCTGATACTCTGCGTGATAATGTTCGTCTTTTAGGGGAGTTATTGGGTGAGACAATTCATGCCCACGAAGGCAGTGAACTCTTTACCAAAGTAGAGAGTATCCGCAAATTGGGCAAGGCAATTAGCAAAGAAATCAACGGCGATTCAGCGCCTTTGGTGAATATGCTGGAGAAGTTGGACGACAAGGATATTCTGCCAATCGTGCGTGCATTCAATCAGTTTCTAAATCTGGCCAATATTGCGGACCAGGAATATTTTTCCAGTGCGGAATTCGAACGTGAAGATGGTTTGAAGGCCATGTTGCTGGAGTTTGCATTCGCGCACCCAAAAGAGGATTTGGTGGATGTGATTCGCCAGCTGCGCATCGAATTGGTGCTTACTGCGCATCCGACGGAAGTGACCCGTCGCACCCTGATCCGTAAATACGATCAAATTGTGGATACACTGGCAGATCGCCAAAACGGTAGTTTGCTGACATTTGAACAAGACAAATTGCGTGGCCGCTTACACCGTTTGGTTGAAGAGATCTGGAGTACGGATGAAATTCGTGCAATTCGTCCAACCGCTGTTGATGAAGCCAAATGGGGCTTTGCGGTAATCGAAAATAGTTTGTGGCAAGCCGTTCCGGATTTTATTCGTCATTTGGATCGCCTCTGTACCCGCCATTTGGATATCACACTGCCAATTGATTTGCGTCCGATTAAATTTTATTCCTGGATGGGCGGTGACCGTGATGGTAACCCCAATGTCACCCACAAAATCACCCGTGAAGTTTTATTGTTAGGACGCTGGATGGCTGCCGAGCTTTATTCGCGTGATATTTACAGTTTGGGTGGCGACTTGAGTATGAGCGAAGCCAGTGCTGAATTGCAGGCACGTTATCCCGACAGCAAAACACCTTATCGTGATGTGATGTTTGATTTGCGCAAACGCATTCAAGCAACGCTGGAATGGGCTGAAGCACGTTTGCAAAATCATTTGGCAGAAGTACCAGCAGATTTAATTACCAGTCGCGAAGATTTACTCGAACCCTTATTGCTTTGTTATCGCTCATTAACCGATGTAGGTTTGCCGCACATCGCTAATGGGCCATTGGTTGACACTATTCGTCGTATTCACTGCTTCGGCATTAATCTTGTGCCATTGGATATTCGCCAGGACGGTGATCGCCACGTGCAAGCCATTGATGAATTGGTGAAATATTTGGAGCTGGGTGATTACCGATCCTGGTCTGAAGAACAACGTCAATCTTTCTTGTTGGAACAACTCGCCAGCAAACGTCCATTAATGCCATTGAATTGGCCGATGAGTGATGAAACTGCAGAAGTTCTCGCTACTTGTCGAGTAGTTGCCAAAGAACCCCGCGAAATTTTGTCGCACTATGTTATTTCCATGGCACAACAACCTTCGGATGTTTTGGCCGTTGCCTTGTTGCTGAAAGAATGCGGCATCACCTGGAATATGCCAATCGTTCCCTTGTTTGAAACTCTGGACGATTTGGATCGCGCACCGATTGTGATGGATCGTTTGTGGAGTTTGGATTGGTACAAACAATACAGTGCACAACAACAGACAGTGATGATCGGTTATTCCGACTCTGCAAAAGATGCAGGAAAATTTGCGGCGACCTGGGCGCAATATAAAGCACAGGAAAAATTGGTTGCACTTTCGGATAAATATGATGTGTCGCTGGTACTTTTCCACGGTCGTGGCGGTACGGTAGGTCGCGGCGGTGGCCCTGTTGAAAAAGCCATGGCATCACAACCACCGGGATCAATTCGCAATCGTATTCGTGTGACAGAACAAGGTGAAATGATTCGCTACAAATTTGGTTTGCCGCGTGTTGCCTTCAGCAGTTTGTCTTCTTATGTGATTGCAACATTACGTGCAACTATTTCACCACACGCTGCACCTAAACCCGAGTGGCGTGATTTGATTGAGCGCATGGCACAAGCCAGCCTTGAAGGTTATCGTTCAATTGTGCGTGGTCATCCGGATTTCGTTCCTTATTTCCGCAATCTGACACCCGAGCAAGAATTAAATTTATTGGCTCTTGGCAGTCGTCCTGCAAAACGTAAAAGTTCCGGCGGTGTCGAAAGTTTGCGTGCAATTCCCTGGGTCTTTGCCTGGACGCAAGTGCGTTTGAATTTGCCAGCATGGTTGGGCACACGCCAAGCTCTGGAGTATGGCATTAACAATGAAAACAGCACGCTAAAAGAAATGGTTACTCAATGGCCTTTCTTCTCCAGCTTTTTGGATTTGTTGGAAATGGTAATCGGCAAAGCTGACGGCCCTATCTGTGCCTACTATGAACAACAGCTTGTGCCGAAGGAGATTCGTGGTTTGGGTGAAACTCTTCGCGGCGATTTGGTTACTCTTGAAAAATTAATCAACCAATTAAAACAACAAGATATTTTGTTGCAAGACGAACCCGTGCTGCGTCAGTCATTAGCTGTACGTAAACCTTATATTGATCCATTAAATTATCTGCAAGCCGAATTACTCAAACGCTATCGTTCATCCGACACTATCAGCCCGGAATTGGAACGCGCGTTAAAAGTGACTATGGCAGGTATTGCTGCGGGTATGCGTAATACGGGTTGATGTTTATAAATTTTTTCAGGGCAGACCTATGTGTCTGCCCTTTTTTTAACCGTAAATAAAAATAAATGGAGCTTAAACTGTGACCCAAATAGCCGCCGTATGTGAGATGTTGAAGCAGTTGCTCAAAACAAAAAATGTCACTTATAAACAATTGGCTCAAGCTTTGGATTTAAGTGAAGCCAATATCAAGAGGATTTTTTCCACGCAGAGTTTTACCCTGGATCGATTGGATGAAATTTGCCAGATTCTGGAAATATCGCTGACAGATTTATTTGTGCTGACGTCGCAAAAAGAACAAAAGATTTCGCAGTTAACGGCTGAGCAAGAAGAGGAGTTGATGCGCGATCCTAAATTATTATTAGTTGCGGTTTGTGCGCGTGATGGTTTTACTTTTCAGGAAATTATTGATCAATACCAAATTACCGAGCACGAAGCCATTCGTTTGTTTGCGCGTTTGGATAAACTCAAGATGTTGCAGTTGTTGCCGGGTAATAAATATAAATTGCTGGTAGCGCAGGATTTTCGTTGGATTCCAAACGGGCCTTTGGAAAAGTTTATGTCCACTGAAGTAGTAACGGAGTTTATGCAGGCGAATTTCACAGAGCCAAATAGTTTTCGTTTTTATTTGCGCGGCAGTTATTCCGAAGCCTCTCTTGTAATTTTAATTGCCAAATTGAACCAATTAACCAAAGACGCTGCAGATCTTAATCATCAGGATTCCAAGCTGCCATTGGAAAAACGTATTCATGCCGGTTTGTTGTTAGCTACTCGGCCTTGGGAATTTAAATTATTTGCGGATATGCGCCGTAAACATTAATCCAGCGCGTATCGATAATGCCCGGAAATGGGGTAAGCGAATAACACGTCTTCCAGTTGCGGGCCTGCTCCCACATTGTGAACAATTAAATAACGCTCACCATCTGCGGATTTTTTATCAACGACTACACCAATATGCGGCAATTTGTTTCCGAGCATCCAGGTCACCAAATCACCAGGTTGATAATTTTCAGGTTTATCTGTCACCTTTAATTTCTTTCCTTTGCGCGTAAAAAAGGTTTGCAGATTGGGTACGCGTCGGTGATCGATATTGGTATCGGGTTTATTCTGATTCCAATGTTTTTTGGCAGGATAAATTGAAAAATTAGTTTTTATATCGTTATGCACTTGTTCCTGTAAATCAATTCCCAGTTTGCGATAAGCGCGAATGATCACATCAGTACAAACTCCATAACGAGAAGGAATATCGCCATTGGGATAAGGAATTTTAAAATAAGCAGAATTATAAATAATACCCTCTTTAGTTTGATTGAATGCAGCTTGAATAAATTGAGTGGTTTTATTTTGGGATTGATCGGCAACGATTGACGTTGATATTAGGAGGGACAAATAAATTAGGGGATTTAAAATTTCAGAAAATTTGACCATCTTAAATCCCTCCTAACCTCCCTTTGTCAAAAGGAGTAGCTAAATTGTGCTTTGAGTAAATATTTAACTATTACCCAAAAATTTATTAATAAACGGAATCTTTGATTTCAGCAGCCTGACAATAGCCAACCCCAGTAGAACACCTAATGAATTCGCTAGCATGTCGGCAATGCTGAATGTTCTGGGTGGATTAAAATGTTGTGCGATTTCGATTGCTGTTGAATAAACAATTAGAAACATGGCTTGTTGCCACCAAGGCCATTGTGGTCTTGCAAGGCTAATAGAAAATGCGGCAATAAAATAACCAACAAAGTGCATGAGTAGATCATTAAAGCTGCCCACCAAGGACTCGGGGTGTGGTGTTAAGCCTAAAAAAGTGTAAAGAACGATCAAACAATAAAATTGTACTAACATCAAAAAACGCCACATAAAAATCCTTACCTTTATCCGGCCATAGCTGCAATATTTTCTGCGTTATATAAATCCTGCGGGGTATTGATATTAAAAAATGGATCGTAGCGGGTATTGGCAAAATCCACTTTGATCATTTTTTGTGTTTCTATCCATGACTGCATGCTGGGTACTTGATCTTGTTTGACGACCGCCTCAAGTTTGTCCAGTAAAGACACATGCCAAAGTGCGAAGGTGGGGTGTATTTGATGATTGGATTCTGCAACAGCTATGTGGACGTGATTTTGGATAGCAGCATCCAATAATCGCTGAGCAAGATCATCAGGGAAAAAAGGACTGTCAGACGCAATACTCATCAGCCATTGATGATCAGGGTAGGTGTTTTTCATCCAATTTAATCCGGCATGTACGCCAGCGAGAGGGCCTTTAAATTCTTCGGATAAATCCGGTACCACAGGTAATTTACTGCGCGCAAAACGCAAGCTGTTACCATTGGCATTCAAAATAAGATGAGCCACCTGGGGTTGTGCACGTTCGATGGTTCGTTGAAGCAGTGATTTGCCTGCCAGAGGTAGTAGACATTTGTCACCCCCGCCCATTCGACGAGCCTGGCCGCCAGCCAAAATAAGACCGCATATGGCTTGTGTTGATTTCATAAAAACCTTGATATGACTTAATTATTAGCAGTACAAATTATTTGTTCGCAGTTTAACTGTCGGCATAGTGGCATGGGAAATAACTTTTTATCCTTGTTTGAAGTCCCTCACCTCGACTATGTGAGACGTACGACACATTGGATTTTGCCATCAGCCTCAGTAGTATGCTCGCTTCAACTCTTCTGGAGGTCAACGATGGAGTTAAAACTCGAAGATTTTCGCCGTGAGTATACACAAGGTGGATTGGATAGGGCGGATCTTGATGAAAATCCTTTGATTCAATTTGGTCGCTGGATGGATCAAACCATCCAATCGGGTATTCCTGATCCCAATGCCATGACGGTCGCCACTGTTGACGCGACAGGCCAACCTTCCCAGCGTATCGTTTTGCTGAAAAATCTTGATGAGCGAGGTTTTGTTTTTTACACCAACTTGCGCAGTCGCAAAGCACAGGATTTAAAACAAAATCCGAAAATCAGTTTGCATTTTCCCTGGTATTTTTTAGAGCGACAAGTCAAAGTTTGTGGTGTTGTTGAACCTTTATCTACCACAGATGTGTTGAAATATTTCATTTCGCGTCCACGTGAAAGCCAGTTAGGTGCATGGGCCTCACAACAAAGTCGCCCGATTTCCTCCCGTGAAATATTAATGAAACAATTTGAGGCCATGAAAAATAAATTTGCAAATGGTGATATTCCACTACCGGACTTTTGGGGGGGATATAGAGTAAAGCCGCATCAAATAGAGTTTTGGCAAGGTGGCGCGCATAGATTACATGATCGCTTTCAATATAATTTGCAAGCTGATGGCAGTTGGATGATTCAACGATTGGAGCCCTGATCAAACTGACTGTGAGGTGAATATGAAGTCAATATATTTTGAGAAGCCGGGAGCAGCAGAAAATTTATCAGTCATTGATACAGAAATTCCTGTACCTAAAGAAGACGAAGTATTGATTCGTGTTCATGCAGCTGGTGTGAATCGCCCGGATATTTTGCAACGGCAAGGTGTGTATCCGCCACCTGCGGACGCATCACCGGTTTTAGGCTTGGAAGTTGCCGGTGAAGTGGTTGTTTGTGGAAAACAGGCGCGCAGTTTGCAACCAGGCGATAGAGTGTGTGCGCTAGTCAACGGTGGTGGTTATGCAGAATATGCGGTTGCACCGCAATCACAATCTATTCCGATACCCAAACATTATTCTTACGAACAAGCTGCTGCTTTGCCAGAAACTTTTTTTACGGTTTGGCATAATCTTTTTCAGCGTGCAAAATTAATTGCTGGTGAAACATTGTTAGTACATGGTGGTGCCAGTGGTATAGGTACAACGACTATCCAATTGGCAACTGCTTTTGGTGCAAAGGTCTATGCAACTGCATCAACACCTGAAAAATGTGCTGCAATTGATCAACTGGGTGCTGAATCCATTTGTTATACGCAAGACGATTTTGTTGCGGCAATCAAACAAAAAACACACGGGCAGGGTGTGAATGTGATTTTGGATATGGTGGGTGGTGATAATATCCAAAAAAATTTTTCTGCTGCTGCAGTCGAGGGGCGTATAGTGAATATTGCTTTTTTAAAAGGCAGTAAAAATATAATTGATTTAATGCCTTTGATGCTAAAACGTTTGACACTGTCTGGTTCAACTTTACGATCACAATCAGCCAGCACCAAAGCAAAAATTGCCGATGAACTTTTGCAACAGGTTTGGCCTTTATTGAATCAGGAAAAAATTAAACCGGTTATTGATTCGGTATTTAAACTTGATGATGTGATTAAAGCGCATCAGCGAATGGAATCGAATCAGCATATTGGCAAGATTGTGCTGGTAACATGACCCCCTCCTAACCTCCCCCTTGCCAGGGGGGAGGGACTTTACTCCCTGCTAAATTAAGAAGGGAGTCGTTCCCCACTTTGAAAAAGGGGGGCTAGGGGGGATTTAAAATTCTTATTCAGTAAATAAAATCCAATGACAAACAATTCATCCCGTCCATTAGACGGCATTCGCATCATCGAGGTCGGCCAATTATTAGCAGGCCCGTTTGCTGGTTGCATACTCGCGTATTTCGGTGCTGAGGTAATTAAAATCGAACCACCTGAGGGAGATCCTATTCGCGGTTGGCGAATTCTGGAAAATGGCACATCACATTGGTGGCGAAGTATTGGTCGCAATAAAAAAAGTATTACGCTGGATTTGAAAAAAACAGAAGCGCAATTAATTGCAAAAACCTTGATCGATACTGCTGATGTCGTAATTGAAAATTTTCGCCCTGGTGTGATGGAAAATTGGAATTTGGGCCCCGACAATTTTAAAGAATCCAACCCTCATATTATTTATGCGCGTATTTCCGGATATGGGCAAACTGGCCCCTATGCCAATAAACCCGGCTTTGCTTCTGTGTGTGAAGGCATGAGTGGTTTTCGTTATGTGAATGGATTTCCGGATCAAGCACCTGTGCGCCCCAATTTAAGTATTGGCGATACTATTTCCGGTATTCACGCAGCTTTAGGCATTGCATTGGCCATTATTCAACGACAAAAAGATCCACAAGAAAATGGGCAAGTGGTGGATGTTGCGCTTTATGAATCCATGTTCAATTTAATGGAAGCAGTTGTGCCGGAATTTTCCGGTGCGGCCGTTATTCGCCAGCCATCCGGTACTACCGTGACAGGTATTGTTCCCACGAATACTTATCGTTGTAAAAATGGAAAATACGTAGTGATTGGCGGCAATGGTGATTCAATTTTTCAACGTCTGATGCAAACTGCCGGTCATCCTGAAATGGCAAATGATCCACGCATGGCAAACAATGCAGGTCGTGTTATGCACGAACAGGAAATTGATAATGCAATTGCTGTCTGGTGCATGAGCAAAAATTCTGAAGAAATTTTGGAATTACTGGATAAAGCCAAAGTGCCTGCGGGTCCTATTTATAATGTGCAAGATATGTTTGCTGATCCGCATTTCAATGAGCGCGGTATGTTCGAGCAAGTGGAAATTAATGGCAAGCCGTTAAAAATTCCGGCGATACTTCCAAAATTGTCTAACACTCCGGGTAGAACCGATTGGCCGGGTGGTGAGGTAGGAAGTCATACCGAAGAAGTGCTGAAAAATATTTTGTTTTTGTCGGATGAGGATATTGGGAAGTTGAGAGATGGGAGAGTAATTTAAAATCAAAACACCCTCTCCCCAGCCCTCTCCCATCAAGGGAGAGGGAGCAGATTTGAGTTCTTGAAGAAATGGAAGATAAGCTTGAAAGAAATGAGGTTAAGTATAATTTTTATCACAGCCAATTCCCTCTCCCCTTGTGGGAGAGGGGCAGGGGAGAGGGGTAAATTGTGAATCCAAAACCCGGTCTATACCGCCACTACAAAGGCCAATATTATTTCCTGTTTCAAATTGCGCATCATTCAGAAACGCGTGAAGCTTTGGCGGTTTATCAGTGTCTCTATGATGATTTTTCCTGGTGGGTACGGCCACTGGAGATGTTTATGGAAACAGTAGAGATTGATGGAGAAATCCAACCGCGATTTGCGTTTGAAAAAGAAATGGGTCTGGGAGACGCGGAAAAATTTAAAGGGCCTTCGTTGTGAATCAATCCGAACAAGATGAATTCTGGATGCGAAGAGCAATTGTTTTGGCATCGCAAGCAGAAGCTCTGGGTGAAGTGCCTGTAGGTGCAGTGATTGTGTGTGATGGTGAAATTATTGGTGAAGGATTCAATCAGCCGATTACCGCGAATGATCCTACTGCGCACGCTGAAATTGTTGCATTGCGGAATGCTGCAAAAAAAATAGATAACTATCGTTTGGTCAACGCCAGTCTGTATGTCACACTTGAGCCTTGTACCATGTGTGTTGGCGCATTGATTCATGCGCGTATTCAACGATTAATTTTTGCCACTACCGAACCTAAATCCGGTGCAGTGGTGAGCCGATCACAATTATTATCAGCCGATTATTTTAATCATAAAATTAACGTGACAAGTGGTGTACTTGCACAGGAATGTCAGCATCAGTTGAGTGGGTTTTTTCAGAAGAGACGGGAAGCGAAGAAGAAATAATTAAAAGCTTTACCCCACCCTAACCCTCCCCTTGGCAGGGGAGGGGACTAAATTGCACTTCGCAAAAAGTAGGGAGTAAAGTCCCTCCCCCTGCCAAGGGGGAGGTTAGGAGGGGGTAAGGTTGTTAAAAAACTACCTAATCACCTTATAACAAGGCACATAATTTCTACCCGGCAATTTCATACGATTCTGTTTTGCAAATGAACATAATAATTCATCAACAGGATGCATAATTTCCGGATCACCGTGTAATTCGAAATGGCCATGTTCTTCGATAGTCCGTATTCCATCCTCTTTTACATTTCCGGCAACAATTCCGGAAAACGCGCGTCGTAAATTGGCTGCGAGTTGATAGCAAGGCTGGTTTTTGTGGAGTTCGAGATAACGCATGTTATCGTGTGTTGGGATAAAAGGTTGCTGCAAATCATGGTTGATTTTTAGATGCCAGTTATAATAGTAAGCATCGGAAATATATTTACGGAATTCACGTACTTTTTGAATGCCATTTTTCATTTCACGTGATACTTGATCAGGGTCGTTGACAATTATTTTATAAAGTGATTGTGCTTGCCTGCCTAATGTATTACCGATGAATTCGTCGATTTGCTCAAAATATTCTTTGGCGTTTTCCGGGCCGGTAAAAATTAAAGGGAAGGGGATCTCTTTATTGTCCGGATGTAACAAAATTCCGAGAATATATAAAATTTCTTCGGTTGTTCCTGCGCCACCGGGAAATACAATAATGCCATGTCCCAAACGCACAAAAGCTTCAAGACGTTTTTCAATATCCGGCATTATCACTAATTTATTAACAATCGGATTGGGCGCTTCAGCCGCAATAATGCCGGGTTCAGTAATACCAATATAACGACCGTTAATAATGCGCTGTTTTGCGTGGCCAATAGTGGCACCTTTCATTGGGCCTTTCATTGCCCCCGGGCCACAGCCGGTGCAGGTATCCAAACCGCGCAGACCCAATGCATAACCCACTTCTTTGGTGTAATCATATTCGTGACGACTAATGGAGTGTCCACCCCAACAGACGACCAGGTTGGGATCCAATCCTGGCTGCAATAAATTGGCGTTGCGCAACATGTGGAAAACAGCATCGGTAATGCCTTCGGTTGTGTTCAAATTAAATCGGGCGTTGCCATAAATTTCATCGTTGGTATAAATCACATCACGCAATACAGTAAATAAATGTTCACTGATGCCTTTGATCATACGATCATCAACAAAGGCATTCGCTGGAGCGTTTTTTACGGC
Organism: uncultured Cellvibrio sp.; assembly: GCA_946481095.1. The sequence continues at coordinate 7,921 of CAMLML010000073.1, read as the reverse complement.
TAATTTTATACCGCGTTCCTGTTGGATAATACTGATATCAAAATCTTTATAGCGTTCAAGTAATTCCTTTCCGTCATCAGTATCGTTACCGGTATTAAGTACAGCCAGCGAGCAATTGCGAAATGTTTTGTATAAACCACTTTGGCTGCTGTCCAATAGTTTTGCTACTTCAAGTTTGGATAAAATATTTAACTGCTCCATGGGAGAAATTAACGCATCAATAGTTCTGTAAGTTCCGGTAATCGCCATAAGATTTCCTATTGTTGATTTTTCAATCGTGTGAATCGTAGGGTGGGCATAAAGCGAAGCCTGCCCACAATTTTTAAATGTGGTTTTCATTTTTGTGTGGGCAGGCTTCGTTTTATGCCCACCTTACATTTATTCTGTGGTCTATTATTATTCTAGTCGATTTCAATTACTTGTCATCTTATTCAGTTAAACAGGCGGGATCAAAAATATATTCTCCTTTCAACCAATCAATCACTTCTTTTGCCAAGGGATTGGGCAAATAAGTTTGATAACGGTCTATGTAGGTTTGTTTTTGTTCTTCATCCAGATTTTTTAATCCATGAGTTTGAAAGAATTTTGCGTCTCTGAGCAATTCTTGACCAAGTGCTTCGCCGGCAATGCAGGTAAATATTTTTTCGGGTTGAAGATCCGGAAGATTTTGATAGGTTTGGGCCAAACTCAGCAAAGGAATTTTTGAAAGCTGTGCTTGATTCATCGGGTTGGCTGCATGCCCATTTACCAAACCCTTTAGCGCCTGATGCGAAGTATGGAATGGTAGCAAATGTAATCGTTGTGATTTAATTGCGCCATCATTTACCGGGTAGTTATCCCACAAAAAAACCTTACGCTGAAAAATAGATTCAATATTGATTAAGTGTGCGGATGTATAAGATTCGGAGCAGACTTTTTCGCCAGTCCAAAAAATATCAATCGCAGGATCCAGATTTTTTCCTAAATACTGCCAATAATTATCAGGCATTTTGCCAAACACTTTTTCCAGTATGGGATCGGTTGAATAATAGCTTGGACAAAAAATAATTTTTTTGGCTGAACTTATATCAGCAGCTATATGTACCAATTCAGTTTGGGTTTTGGCCAGATCAGGAAAATCACCGCGCATATCATCAAATAAAATACACAGGATTTCAGGAGATAACTCATTAATTTGGTTGATACGATTTTTGTAGAGTGAGAAGTGGATATCTTTATTTTCTCGCCAGATTTCCAGCGGACTTAAGCCAATACCAAAATTGATTTTGTTGTCAGCAAAAGATTGCCTTAACTGATGTAATGGGTTTTTCTTTTCAAGTGGCCAATCCAGTTGCCATTGGCGTCGCAAATGTGTGTCGTCTTTTGGTGCGTAGATATAAAAATCGAACTGATTTTGTGCAAGAAATTTTGCATATTCCTTGCGTGATTCATGGCTCCAACTGCGACCAAAAAAACCTTCGATTATTCCAATGGGAATGTTGTTGTTATGCATCATGGATTGGTGATCTTTTCATTTGAAATTGCATGATTTGCCGAAGATTTGATTCATTGTTTATTGGTGAATGAAGTTTATGGGAAGTTTCGTTGACACTAAAATCGGCTCTGCCTATCATAGCGGCCTTTTTACACAAATGATGATTTATATTATCACGCAACAAATGCATCCTCAGTCAAAGTCGCGAATTTCTAGGATAGTTTGTGTGTGCTTTTGTGGTTAATTAGGATAATGCCTCACAAAAGCTTGAATAATCAACAGAACAAAAAAATATACCCGTACATAAATGTGCCGATATCAGGCATTGAGCGTAAATTCGGAGAGAGAGTTAATGCAATCTTTTGTGCGTTTTGATCAGCTGGGCCATTTTAACAACTTATCTTTACAGGCTGATAAAATGCGTCAGCAGCATATGAAACAATTATTCGCTGCTGATTCACTTGCCAAAGATAAATCGCGATTCTCTTCCTTCTCTGTTTCTGCTCCCAATCTTCTACTCGATTTTTCCAAAAATCTTTTTACTTCAGAAGTGTTAGCTGAATTATTGGGATTGGCACGTGATGCCGGTATAGAAACCTGGCGCTCAAAAATGTTTGCGGCAGAGCATATTAATGCCACCGAAGATCGTGCAGTTATGCATGTGGCACTTCGCAACCGTTCAGCAGACCCCATACTGATCGATGGTAAAGACGCACGTCCGGCAATTAATGCAGAATTGGAACGCATGCGTTTACTCGAACAAAAATTGCGCAGCGGTGAGTGGAAAGGCTTTACCGGAAAGCCAATCACTGATGTTGTCAGTATTGGAATCGGTGGTTCGAACCTGGGCCCCTTGATGGCTTGTGAAGCTTTGAAGGCTTATAGCGACAAACGTTTTACGCTGCATTTTGTGTCCAATATAGACGGTGTGCAAATTGCTGACACCCTCGCAAAATTAAATCCTGAAACCACTCTGTTTGTTATTGCCTCCAAAACCTTTACAACCCAGGAAACCATGACCAATGCCCATACTGCAGAGCGTTGGTTTATGAGTGTTGCGAAAGATAAAGCTGCAATTGCCAAACATTTTGTGGCGGTATCGACCAATCGCAAACTGGTGACGGCTTTCGGTATTGCAGAAGAAAATATTTTTGATATGTGGGATTGGGTTGGCGGACGTTTTTCGCTTTGGTCGGCAATTGGTTTACCCATAGTGATCGATCTTGGATTCGAGCGATTTATCGAATTGCTCCAAGGCGCTTATGAAATGGATCAGCATTTTTGTTCTGCGCCTCTTGAGTCCAATGCCCCCGTATTGTTGGCATTGATCGGTATCTGGAATCGCAATTTCTTACAGTATCCGGCACATGCTTTGCTTCCATATGATCAATGTTTGCATCGTTTCCCTGCTTATATGCAGCAGGCAGAGATGGAAAGTAACGGCAAGTCGGTTAATTGGGCAGGAGAACAAGTCACTTACGGGACTGTGCCTTTGGTCTGGGGTGAGGTAGGCATCAATGGGCAACACGCTTTCTATCAAATGTTGCATCAAGGGACAGATATTATTCCTGCTGATTTTATTGGATCAGTTGAACCAACAGAAAATGTTCCAGGTCATCACGATGCTTTGATGGCAAACTATTTTGCACAGACACAAGCACTTATGCAGGGAATTGATGCTGATCAGGTAAGAAAAGAATTGTCTGCCAAAGGTGTATCTGCAGCAAGAATTGAAGAGATTGTTGAACACAAGGTTCACAGGGGCAACCGACCCACCAACAGCATCTTGTTGCAAAAAGTGACGGCTAAAAGTTTGGGAAGCCTGATCGCACTTTATGAACACAAAATTTTTGTTCAGGGGATTATCTGGCGTGTGCACTCATTTGATCAGTGGGGTGTGGAGTTAGGGAAAGTGCTGGCAGCCGGCATTCAGCCGGAATTGGATCTGAATCGCGATATTAATCCCGCGCATGATTCATCAACAGTTGGACTAATGAGCTATTACAAGCAAGCAAAAAAGAAGTCTTGAAGACTCACAATATTTAATTCGGTCAAACCAAAAAAGTGGTATTCCAAATGAATGACTACAAAAATCCTGATTCACGCTTGATGGCAATTACCGAGCGTATCATCGCGAAAAGCCGCGATACCCGGTCGGCGTATTTGCATAAAGTCAGTTTGCATCGCAATCAGGGGCCATCCCGGCATCATCTGGGGTGCGCCAATCTTGCACATGGCTTTGCTGCCTGCAACGCGGAAGACAAACTTGCCCTGGCGGAAGGGCAGGCGGCGAATATCGGTGTGGTTTCGGCCTACAACGAAATGTTGTCTGCGCATGTTCCTTATGGTGAGTACCTTGAGCCTATCAAGCAAGCAGCCAAAGAAAAGGGCATGACAGCGCAAATGGCGGGCGGCGTGCCGGCTATGTGTGACGGTGTGACCCAGGGTTTTCCGGGAATGGATTTGTCATTATTCAGTCGCGATGTGATTGCCATGAGCACAGCAATTGCGCTGTCTCACGATATGTTTGATGCTGCTGTTTGCCTGGGCGTTTGCGACAAAATTGTTCCCGGTTTGATGATGGGTGTGCTGTCTTTCGGCCAATTACCTGTAGTGTTCATTCCGGCAGGCCCTATGACACCTGGTCTGCCGAACGCGGAAAAAGCCAAAGCCAGACAGCTATATGCCGAAGGCAAGGTTGGTCGCAAAGAGTTGTTGGCGGCGGAAAGCGCCTCCTATCACGGCGCCGGAACCTGCACTTTTTACGGTACCGCCAACACCAATCAAATGCTGATGGAAATCATGGGCATGCACCTTCCCGGCAGTACGTTTATCAATCCCTACACACCATTACGCGATGCGCTGACACGTGCATCGGTTCACCAGTTGGCGAAAATCACCAGCGAAACCCCGGTCACTCTGGCTGAAATCGTGACGGAGAAATCAATCGTCAACGGTATAGTCGGCCTTATGGCAACAGGGGGTTCAACCAACCACGCGATGCACATAGTGGCTATTGCCCGTGCTGCAGGTGTGATTGTTGATTGGCAGGATCTTTCCGATATTTCGGATATTGTGCCTTTGCTGTGCCGTATTTATCCGAATGGTCTGGCAGATGTGAATCGCTTTCAGGCCGTTGGTGGTATGGGCTTTTTGTTTCGTGAATTACGCAAAGCCGGTTTATTGCATGAAGATGTCAAAACCATAATGGGTGATGGTCTTTCTGCCTACACCCGCGAACCTTTCCTGGAAAATGGCGAATTGACCTGGCGTGATGCTGTCAGTGAAAGCCTGGATGATTCCGTGTTGAGGCCGGTGGCCAAACCATTCAGTGCCGAGGGTGGTTTACGTTTATTGAAGGGGAATCTGGGGCGCTCGGTCATCAAGATTTCAGCGGTTAAGCCCGAGCATCGCAAAATTACCGCACCCGCCATAGTGTTTCATAGTCAGGCTGAATTGCAGTCTGCATTCAAGCGAGGTGAATTGGAGAAGGATTTTATTGCAGTGGTTCGCTTCCAGGGCCCCAAAGCCTGCGGTATGCCCGAATTGCACAAGTTGACCCCGCCTTTGGGGGTGTTGCAGGATCGTGGTTTCAAGGTTGCACTGGTAACAGATGGCCGAATGTCGGGCGCCTCTGGTAAGATTCCGTCCGCCATACATATCACCCCGGAAGCATTGGACAAGGGGCCGATTGGATTGGTGCAAACTGGCGATATGATCAGCCTGGATGCCGAAGCAGGCACCTTGGAATTGTTGGTCAGTGAGACCGAATTACAGAAGCGTCAACAGGCAACAGCAGATTTGTCGGCTATTCATATAGGAATGGGGCGGGAATTATTCGCGCCTTTCCGCCATGCAGTAGGCAAGGCGGAAGAAGGTGCAACGGTATTTGAATGGTAAGTTTGGTAAAAACCCCGAAGCGTCTTCGGGGTTTTTGTTTTCATTAGTGGTTGGCTGGCTCATCAATTGTCAGCCTCGAATGGGATAAATACTCATGCTCGAAGCGTTTGATTTTGTCATCTTTGGTGGTGCAGGTGATTTGGCCCTGCGCAAATTAATTCCCGGTTTATACCGTGCGCACCGCGAAGGCTCATTGCCCAAAGCGGCGCGTATCATTCCGACCTGTCGCAACACGCAAATGGTGAATGAGTACAAGGACAAAGTCCGTGCTGCTGCCGAAAAATATTTAAATTCAGATGAATTTGTTGTTGCAGACTGGGAAAATTTTTCCAAACAAATTTTTCCGGTGTTTGTTGATATAGCCACAAAAGATGAACACTGGGCTGCGCTCGCCGAATTCATGAATGATGGCAAAAACAGAAACAGAGTGTTTTATCTTTCTACTCCTCCTTCAGTGTTCAGTGTGTGTTGCAAGCATCTGCATGAGTCAGGTCTGATTACTGACGCCGCACGTGTGGTGGTTGAAAAACCTTTGGGTTACGACGCTAAAACAGCAGAAGAAATTAACAGTCAAATTGCTGAATATTTCCGCGAAGACGCGATTTTCCGTATTGACCACTATCTGGGTAAAGAAACCGTACAAAATTTATTGGCGCTACGTTTTGCGAATGGCATGTTTGAACATTTGTGGGATGCCAAATCTATCGATCACGTACAAATTACCATTTCAGAAACGGTTGGCCTGGAAGGTCGTGCCAGTTTTTATGATGGTGCTGGCGCACTGCGAGACATGGTTCAGAACCACATTCTGCAATTATTGTGTTTGGTGGCAATGGAATCACCGAACAAAATGACTGCCGAGCGCATTCGTGCAGAAAAAATCAAAGTGCTGGAAAGTTTGCGTCCATTGACAGGCAACACCGTTAAATACAATACAGTGCGCGGGCAATATGTTGCGGGCAATATCAATAACCAGGACGTTCCCGGTTATCTTGATGAACTGGGCAAACACAGTGACACCGAAACTTATGTTGCTATCCGTGCTTATGTCGATACTGCTCGCTGGGCCAACGTGCCTTTTTATTTGCGCACAGGCAAACGTATGAAACAACGTTTTGCCGAAATTGTTATTCAGTACAAAGACGCACACAAGGTGTATCCGGAATCAGCGGGCTATGCAACACCCAATCGTTTGGTGATTCGTTTGCAACCGGAAGAAAGCATCAAAATTATTATGGTGTCCAAAGATCTGGAAAAACACGAAACGCATTTGCGTCCATTGTCACTCAATTTAAATTTTGCTGACACTTACAAAGATTTTTATTCAGATGCTTACAAACGTTTAATGCTGGATGCAGCCGCTGGCGATGCCAGTTTGTTTATTCACCGCGCAGAAGTGGATGCAGCATGGGCCTGGATTGATCCTATTATTGAAGCCTGGCAGCGTCCTGAAAATAAACCACATGGTTATGTTGCCGGTAGTTGGGGTCCGCAAGCATCACAACAATTAATGGCCAGTGATCGACGCCGTTGGTTCTCGATTGATGAAGTGCTGTCGGGAGCCGAACAGGAATGGTGATTGAACGTTTATTTGAAAGCAGGACTGCAATGATTGCCGCTCTGCAAACAGAATGTGAACATGCCCTGCGCTCCGCTGTTGAAGAAACCGGTGAAGCAACATTGATGGTTTCCGGTGGCAGCACGCCTGAACCCCTCTACAAGGCCCTGAGTCAATCTGACTTACCCTGGGATGCAATTTACGTTGCATTGGTTGATGAGCGCTGGGTTGATTTTGAGCACGACAAAAGTAATGAAGCCTTTATCGTTAAACATCTGATTCAAAACAAAGCTGCTGTGACTCATCTGGTCGGTATGAAAAACGAAGCTGTGACAGCGGCAATTGGTTTGGAAGATTGCGAAGCAGTTTATCAGCAATTGGCGCAGCCCTTTGATGTCACCATTTTGGGAATGGGATCCGATGGTCACACAGCATCATTGTTTCCCCATGCCCCCGGATTGGCGGAAGCATTAAATCCTGAATCCAATCATTTGTGTGCGGCTATCACAGCAATTCAAAGTGAAGTCACAGGCAACATTACCGAGCGTATGACCTTAACCTTGGCGGGATTATTAAAATCCAGGTTGTTGGTGTTATTAATTACCGGCGAAGAAAAATTATCTGTGCTGCGCGCAGCACAAGCTGGAACAGATGCACAAGCAATGCCGATTCGCGCAGTGCTGCAACAAGAACAAGTTCCCGTGTTGGTTTATTGGGCACCTTGAATATTTTTGAATTTAATTACAGAGGAAAATCCGAGTGACATTAACAATCGATCAAATTGTGAAAATCGCACCCGTTGTACCGGTGATGGTTGTCGAGCGTATTGAAGATGCAGTGCCTTTGGCAAAAGCCTTGTATAACGGCGGATTAAAAGTATTGGAAATTACGCTGCGCACACCTTGTGCTTTGGATGCAATCACTGCAATGGTTGAAGCATTGCCTGATGATGCAGTCATAGGTGCGGGCACAGTGATTACGCCAAAAGA